>JBBDXV010000157.1:0-1008 GCA_040902165.1 Pseudohongiellaceae bacterium | reverse complement strand
ACAGCGCCAGTGAACTGATATCAGTCGCGGGAATAAACGCCTCCTCGCCGACTGCGGAAAATTCCCGATTGCCGAACTGCACCCCCAATACTCCTTCACGGTCAGCGATCTGACCGAGGTGAAACAGCAGTCGCCCTTCCATGCCGTCGTTTCTGAAGACAGTGCCAATGCTGCCGTCACCTTCGACTTCAGCGTGCTGGTAATCGACAACGCTCAGCTTGCCGTGCATCTCGGTGAAAAAACCGGAAAGGGCTGCTTCTCCTTCCAGGTCCCAGCGCTCCTGCTCCATGACAATACGAATATCCCCCTCGTGTTCCTCTTCATGTTCTTCACCCTGCTCGTCTTCATGATCTTCTTCATCATGGTGTTCATGCGCACCGGCAGGCAGGCCGTAGCCGTTGTTCAGCTTGCTGTAGGCCATGCCCACATAGCCGCCCTCAAGCAGCCAGCTGCCACCGACAGTCCAGGACTCCGCATCGACGTCAGAATTTCCGAGGTGACCGCGGCTTTCCAGCAGCTGCTCCACAGCCTCTGCGTCATCCAGGTCCACCAGAGCGGGATTAATAGCATAACCATTGATACGGGTATCATTGCTGCTGCGGTCGATCGCATCCAGATGCCAGGCAAAGGCACCGGCGCCGCCTTCCAGTTTCATGACCGAGGTTTGCTGATCCGATACGCTGTTGTTGCGGGTTTCCAGCAAGGCAGTAAATCCATCTGGCATAGTATCGGGGATACTATTGTCGATCACGTTCACGACACCACCGATCGCCCCATTGCCGTACAGTAATGTCGCCGGGCCGCGTACCACCTCTATTCTTTCCGCCAGTGCCGGTTCCAGGCTGTTGGCATGATCCGGGCTTACCGCCGAAGCATCTACATTACCGACCCCGCCCTGCAGAATCTGTACCCGGTTGGCACTCTGTCCGCGGATTACCGGCAGGCCGACACCAACACCGAAAGAGGCATTGTTAACTCCGACCTGGCTTTGCAGCATCTCTCCCAGGG
>JBBDXV010000156.1:0-1009 GCA_040902165.1 Pseudohongiellaceae bacterium | reverse complement strand
TCCTTGTCGGTTTCAATCGGCACAACGATCTGACGGTAATCCAGAACGCCGGTAGCCGGGACCGATTGGGGCGGAAGCTTGATCACGTAATCCGGCTCACCAAATGCCCACTTGCTCTCGGGCCAGGTCAACTGTGCGAGTGGATCAGCCTGCCCGTCTCTGGGTGAACCTGCAGCGATCCAATGCAGCAGTTTCTGCTGATCAGCACTGTCCAGCACCATGTCATTAATAAAGTGACCTACGGTAGGATCAATCTGGCCGGGGGGCATACGTTTGGTCATCACCACTTCGCGAATCATCGGCGACCAGCCCTGCACCATCGCATGGCTGTTCAGCGCAAACGGGGCGATGCCGCCTTCTCTGTGACATTTGGCACAATTGTCGGCAATGATCGGCGCTATGTCTGATTCATAGGAAGGTGTGGATTGCGCATGCGCTGTCTTGACGGCATAGGTCACTGCTTCACCCTGCATCGGCACCCGGGCGGTCATTATCGAACCCCCTGCCACTTTTGCTGTCAGGGCCTGTTCCAGCTCGTCGCCAACCGGGCCGCGAAATTCCACGGTGAAGGACTTGGGATCGAATACCAGTACTTCGCCTGTCTGTTCCACGCCAAGGGATTCAGAAATCAACTGCGAGTCATCCATCAGCACCGGCATTGAGACGCCAAGACGCTCGAGTTCGGCTTTGACTGCCTCCCGGCTCTGGGTTCCGAGCGGATTGATCATGAAAAACTGGATACCCTGTTCGTCGTAACGGGCCTGCAGCGCGGCAAATGCAGGTGCGGCTTGTTCTGCTGCAGCACTGCCATTGGCCTGCACCAGCAGCGCAATCGCGGCGTGGTCATCGTACCAGCTCATCTGGTGAAAATAGCCGTCCTGATCCAGCAGGGAAAAATCCCCTACCCGGTCAGCAGCATTGATTACCGGGCTCAGCAGCAGGCCGATCAGCAGTAATCCAAATAATCTCGTGGTTTTCATGGTTTGCTCCTTTATTGGCAATCCAGTGG
>JBBDXV010000155.1:0-1014 GCA_040902165.1 Pseudohongiellaceae bacterium | reverse complement strand
GCCAGCGCGCCAATGACCGGGACTATGAGTCGGCAGGTAGGGCAGTCCTGTTTGACCACCAGTACATAGGATTGTTTTTGTGTGGTCACTGCTTCCCTTTCAGCTCAGTAAATAAACCCCAATGCGCTGATGCCGACGAGGATATTGATGATCATGAAAACTGATGAGGTTCTGGACATGACTTTCCATAACTGTGGCCCTTTATAAGCGCTACGGATTCCTACCAGCAGCAATACCGTATAACCCAGCATCACTGCGGTAATGGTCATAAACCGCAGCCAGTTTTCCCGATCTACAGCCTGGCTAGTGGTCACAAAAAACACCGCTGCACCAATGAAATACAAGATCCAGTAAGTGATGGCCAGGCCATAGTCACCCGCCAGTATGCGCGTTAATAAAGACCGTTCTTCACCATGTTCCACTCGCAGAATCCCTCGTTTGGTCGACGCATCCGGTATCATGGTCAGCGGGTTACCGATAACGAATCCAGACAAATCCTGATGCGGGCGCCAGTGTAGCCCAAGTCAAACGCCTCACAAAGTCATAATTCATCCTCTGTTTTTTCGGGGGAACTCCTTGAATTACAAGCAGTTGCAGCACACAATTTGTCACAACGTTGGGCTCCCCTTGGGCTGTCGGTTTCGTTAGAATCAGCGAGAATTTTCAACCCTGGGTCAACGATGAAAACATCTCAGAAGCTTTACCTCAAAACACTGGCAGTCTTTGCGCTGGCGGCCATTTTTTCCATGCCGGTTCTGGCACAGGACGAGCATGACCATGCAGAGGAAGCCGGCGGCAGTGCTGACTCGACGGTAGTTTATCCAGCAGCCTATTTTTCCGAATACGCACCCAATACTGCTCAGGACATGCTGAATCGTATTCCCGGTGTTGGCAGTGTAACCGGCGGTGGATCTCCGGTTGGCGGTGGTGGCAATGCCGGTCGTGGCGGTCGCGGCCTTGGTGGTGGCGGTGGTGGCGACCAGATTCTGGTCAATGGCAAACGTACTGCCGGCA
>JBBDXV010000154.1:0-1015 GCA_040902165.1 Pseudohongiellaceae bacterium | reverse complement strand
AGTAAATCAAGGGGTCAGATTCACTTGATTTTTCTTAAGATATTGAAGGGGTTAAGTTTGCTCTAAAATCAAGTGAATCTGACCCCTTGATTTTAGGTGAATCTCAGGGCACCGTCGTTGGGTATGCCACGCTGCAACAGCTTCCTGTCCAACAAATAGTTTTGCGTGTTGTGCCAGGGGGCATGATCGCCCTGCAATGGAAACAATTGCATACCGCGTTGCATGTAGCCAGGAGTGAAATCGCTTATCCAGTTTTTCCCAGCCATGTGTTGATCTTCAGGCCGCAAGGTCGGCTCGCAGCGCGTGGCAAGCAACGCGTCCATCCGCTTTACCAGCTTGCAGACGAATTTCGAATTGAGATCCGCACGCAAGGTCCAGGACGCGTTGATATAACCAAAAGTCTGAATCAGATTCGGCACTCCGGAAAACATCATGCCCTGGTAGTAATAGCGTTGATGAAAATCGATCGGTTCCCCATCCAGGGTAAACGGAATGCCGCCCAACAGTTGCAGCTGCAGGCCTGTAGCCATGACAATGATATCTGCCTGAATATGTTCGCCGGATTTCATCAGCACGCCGTTTTCGTCAATACGGTCAATCTCCCCGGTGACTATGTCTGCCGTCCCTGCATTCATCGCCCTGAACAGGTCCGCATCCGGCACCAGACACAGGCGCTGATCCCAGGGATCATAGCGTGGTGTGAAATGCGTATCGATGTCGAAGCGCGGGTCCAGATCCTTACGCAGCAGATGCATGATCTTTGACCGTGCCTGCTGTGGATCCTTGCGCATGCGCCGGTAGAAATAATTCTGCAGATGAATATTGCGAAATCGCACAATCCGATAAGCCAATTTCTCCGGCAGAAACCGGCGCAGTGCATTGGCGAATTGGTCCCGGCCCGGACGCGAGACGATATAGGAAGGTGAGCGCTGAATCATTGTCACTTTGGCAGCGATGTCAGTCATCGCCGGCACCAGGGTGACAGCCGTGGCACCGCTGCCAATCACTACAACCT
>JBBDXV010000153.1:0-6326 GCA_040902165.1 Pseudohongiellaceae bacterium | reverse complement strand
AAGCCATTCATATCCCTTTGGTCAGAATCGACAAACTCAACCAAAATGCTGCCAATCAGATCCGGTGCGGCCTGTTGCGTACCGCCAAACTGCGCATTCGCGCCTGTCTGGGTGACTATGTTCTTGTAAAAGCCGATACCACCAATGCGTTGCTCGACATCCAGCATTATGTCGCGGATCTCGTTCGGTGAATAATTGCCACGCGCAAAAACCTGGATCTGGGTCATACTCGGGTCAACTGAAGTAAAAAATTCAATTCCTTTGCCAAACCTGATATAGGAACCGGTAATGGTTACAAGTGTTATGAGGGTCAACACAAAGACACTGATCGGGTATTTCACCGCGCGCTCCAGAAGATGACCATACAGGGCAGTGACACCGCCAACCTTGGAAACATCTCCTTCTTCCAGATCGCGCAGATGTTTGTCATCCGCGTTGGCAGGTTTGCCGAACATGACACCCAGCACTGGCGCAAACAACAGGGCATAAAACAACGAACCTATCAGTACCGCGAATACTGTAATCGGCAGATAACGCATGAATTCACCGGCTACACCCGGCCAGAACATCAATGGCAGAAAAGCCGCAAGAGTGGTAGCGGTAGAGGCGGTGATAGGCCAGAACATGCGATTGACCGCTTCGCGATAGGCAGCCGCACTGCTGAATCCTTCCGCCATCTTGCGATCTGCGTATTCCACCATGACAATGGCACCGTCGATCAGCATCCCCAATCCAAGCAGCAATCCAAACATCACCATGCTGTTATAGGTAAAACCCATGTAGGAAATAAAGATGAAGGCAAAGAAAAAGGAAAATGGTACGGACAATGCGACCAGAATCCCTGAACGAATTCCAACGCTGGCAATGACCACAACCAGTACCAGCACCATGGCAGTTGCCATATTGCCTTGCAGTCCCATCGTCTGATCTTCCACCATGGGTGCAGTATTGTTCAGATAGGCGATGGTTACGGCCGGGGGCAGGGTAGGGCGCATGCTCTGCACGATCCCGTCGATCTGCTGCATCGCTTCTATAAGATTGGACCCTTTACGCTTGTTTATGTTGAGCGATATTGCCGGATTGCCATTGGCGTAGGAGTAGCGGGTTGCGTCCTTGAAGGTACGTTTTACCTCGGCCACATCAGAGATAGTCAGTACACCGGTCGCAGTGGAGGCGATTGGCAGATTGAAAAGATCATCACTGGTTTCAATGAGTCCTGGCACCTTGACCGAAAAACTGCCGCTGCCGGTATCTACGGCGCCGGCTGGAATCAGGCGATTGTTCGAGGTGACGGCCTGTACTATCTGGGCGCTCGCAATGCCATAGGTCTCCAGTTTGGCCGGATCGATAGTGGCTTCCAGCAACTCTTCCCGGTTGCCGACCATGTCAGCCGAGAGAATCTGGGGAAGCGCCTCGATTGCACGCTGTAAATCCTGGGCCACTCTCAGCAGTACGCGCTCAGGTACGTTCTCTCCGCCAATCGCAATCTGGACAACGGGAATGGTCGCGGCCGCAACTTCCTGAATAATGGGTTCTTCGGTGTTCTGCGGAAACCGGGCCTGGGCGCGGCTGATGGCTTCACGTACCTCGGTCAGGGCTTGGTTGGGATCGAGGCTGATATCAAATTCGGTGATTATGGTTGCCGCACCTTCGCTGGAAAACGAACTGACTTCGACCAGACCGTCCACCGTCTTCAGTTCCACTTCAGCAGGTTTGGAGAGCAGACGTTCTGCGTCCTCTGGCGAAATGCCTTCATGGATAATTGTGCTTACGATGACCGGAACCGTGATATCCGGGTTCAGCTCAACCGGAATGGCGCGATAGGCCAATAATCCTGCTATCAGCAGGGCGACGAAAATACTCAGGGTTGTGCGAGCGCGGGAAGTGGCAGTGTCCAGATAATGCATGGTGATTACCTTCCTTCCCTGGTCCAGTCAAAGTTTGCCTGTACCGATTGACCGGGAAAAACAATCTCATGCCCGTGGGTAATCAGGGTTGTCGGGTCAGGCAGACCAGTAACCCACAGGGCACCGTCAATTTGCGCAGGGTCGTCTCCGACAATCCGCACCGGCATGAACTGTACGACGTTGAAGTCGTCCAGAATCTTGACCCCTACATTGCCGTTGTCATCAAGAGTAAGTGATGAAGCCGGGATTCGGTGCGCCTCGATTTGTGAAGCCGCCACCAGAATCTCAGCCGTGATACCTTCGCGCGGAATCACAGCGGAGGGATTCAATTCCGCTTCTATCAAGTAACTTCTGGACTGTGCATCGGCAGCACGCGACATATAGGTAATCGTGCCGTTTGCGATTTCTCCAGTGAGTAGCTGGGCCTGTACTGCAGCGCCCATATTGATCTTGCCGACGTCACTTTCAGGCACCAGCCCGACTACCAGCATGGGACTGTCGTCCAGCACAGCGGCGCATATGCCGCCGCGGTCGAGCAAATCTCCAATTTCAACCGGGCGTGATTCCACGATGCCGTCAAACGGCGCCCGAATCCGGGTATTCTCCAACGCCAGTCTGGCTCGTTCTACCGCAGCGACCGCTGTGTCATAGGCAGATCTGGATTGTGCTACCGAGATATCTGAAAGCAGATTCTGACGCTGCAGATCCTGTGAGCCGTTGTACTCAAGCTGCGCCTGGTCTCGTCGACTCAAGGCTTCCTGCAGTTCGGCCTGCCTTGTGTCTACTGCGATTTCGCACAGCAAATCACCGGCCTGAACCCGGCTGCCACGGGTAACCGGCGTGCCGACTACACGGCCGGATTGCTCGGCGCGCACTTCAACGGTCCTGAAGGCCTGGGTTCTGCCACGTACCCGCACATTTTCCACAAAAGTCTGAGCCACAAGCCGTGTAGCCCGCACCACAAACTCGCCGCTGGTGTCTACATTGCCCTGGTCTTCAGCGAGGGCGGTAATAACCGCTACGGGTTCGCCCTCAGTAGCATTGCTGTCAACAGGACGTGGAATTGAAATCCAGGCAACGACCAATATCAAAAGGCCGATCGCGACCAGTTGCTGCTTTTTCATACATTCATCTCCCGCCGACCTGGGTTCATTTTATTTTGCTGATACAGAATTACCGCCACACATTATGAGCTGTGCTTGTTCTCACGGACCCGATCTTTGTCAGGTTGGGGGATGTTACAGCCGGTGTGATGACACCGGGCAATACGCGCTTTGAAGTGTTACGTATTGTAACTGCATTCAAATCAAATGCAATCCTGCGAAACCGGCTGGCGTGATCAGAAAAGCTACTATGCCGGTTTGGGTATGGGTGGGCATTTCTGGTACATTGAGGCGTTTTTCGCCTTTGGTAATTCATATGAAAGATATACGTAATCATGTTGCTATCGTTACCGGTTCAAGCAGTGGTGTAGGGGCCGCGACCGCAAGACTTTTGGCATCGCTAGGGTGCCATGTTGTCATCAATTACAGTGCCAGCGCCGAGAGCGCTCAGCAAGTCGCGGATGAATGTGAAGCGGCCGGGGTGCAAACCCTGGTTTGTCGTGCCAACGTGGCGCAGGACAGCGAGTGCCGGGCAATGGTAGAGCAGGCCAAAGCCCGTTGGGGCAGGGTAGATATTCTGGTAAACAACGCAGGCACCACCAAATTCTGCGACCACAATGACCTGGAAGGGTTATCGGCGGAAGACTTTCATCGTATTTATGGTGTCAATGTCATTGGCGCTTACCAGATGACACGCGCAGTCAGCCCCCAGATGCAGGGTCAGGAAGGCGGCGGCAGTGTTGTAAATGTAGCCTCTACCGCAGCCATCACTGGTGTTGGCAGTTCGATTGCGTATGCCGCCTCCAAAGGCGCGATGGTGACCATGACCCTCTCACTGGCACGTGTGCTGGGTCCAAAGATTCGGGTGAACGCCGTCTGCCCGGGATTTATCCAGGGTGAATGGCTACGGCGTGGATTCGGTGATGAAAAATACCAAGCCTTCATGAAGCGTATGGAAGAGGCAGCGCCTTTGAAGCTGACGGCTACCGCAGAAACCGTGGCTGAGGCGATACTGCAGTTTATCAATGGTTGTCAGATTATTACCGGTGAAACCTTGATCGTTGATGGCGGACACCATCTGACCCAGACGCCCCTGACCCGTCGGTAAGTCAAAGCAAGTGAAAGTCTTCAGTGAATATTTCCCCTCATTCTTCCTGTTCGTTAATGGCGTCACCTATTTTGTGATTGCCTGGTTGTTTGGCAGCGATCCGGACACCTGGTTTGCGGCGGTGGAAATTCAGCTTCTGTCCCAGATCGGTTTTACTGAGCTGAATGCGATGTATGTAGGGCTGCTGTCCGGAACCGGGATATTTCTGCTTATTGCAGCGATGCTGGAAGGCCTGCAGCTCGGGGCAATGGTTTACCTGTTATTCAGTTATGCTGGACTGGCCGCCTTCAGGGGCTGGGGCATTTTCATCGATCAGGAATTCAATGCCTTGATGATGCGGCTGTTTATCGCGGAAACGCTATCCCTGGCCGTTACTGTTGTCGCATTGTATTGCCTGTATTTGCGCAATCTGCGCAAACGCAACCCGTATTACTAGCCAGTCTGTTGAATGCAGACCGCAGGAATCGTTAACGCCTCATGGATTCAGCCGTTTTTTTACCGCCTTTGAATGTCATTGCCAGGACTCTGCAGCTGGAATTCGGCAGGGTTCCATTAATCGGCTTTGGCGTATTCGATAGCCCGGGCATCACCACCCTGGATGCTGCGCAACAGCGTTGTGCGGATTTACTGCTGGCAACCCTGCCGACAACGCCCCAGGCTATTCTGGTCTACGGAAATTCCCTGGTTGATCTGGTGGAGGATCTTCGTGCTGCCGGCCATCGGGTCAGTATTTTTGCTCCCTCACAACCGTACCGTGAAGGCAGTCTTTCAACGCTGGCGGGAACCTGTCAGTCGCTGCGCGAGACAGAACAACAGGGACCATTTGATCTGATCCTGCAACTGGACAGTATTCGCTATCCCGATCAGTTGTACCTGCTGTCTATTACGCGTTGTCTGCTGCGGCCGGGGGGACAATTGATCTGGACCGGTGAATTCATCACCGAACGTGATTCGCCAGGATACGAAGAGATGCCCTTGCTGCAATCCTTCCAGCGCTTGAGCGCCAGGCTTGGTTTTGATTTATCATCGAGTGCGGATCTCACTTCGGCGGTGCTTCCAGGTCTGGAAATTATGAACAGGCTGTTGGAGAAACACCGGCAAAGGCTGGTCGGGGAAAATGAATTTGAGCAGTCTGCGATTCAGGCTGCCGCGTCGCGTCTGTTGACCTTACAGCAGAAATTCAGTCAGGGAAGCCAGGTTTACATGCTGTTTCGGTTTGGTTACCAGGCCGAATCTGGTGAGCGTATTGAATACGGTGATATCAATTCATTTTCCAGCGACGAAGTTGCACAATTGTTCGAATCGAGTTTTGGACGCCCGTTCAACCCCGATATATGGAACTGGAAGTATGGCGGTGGCCGAGGGAGAGCAGTGATTGCCAGAAAAAATGATCAGGTTGTGGCGCATTATGGTGGTGCGCCACGAGAGGTCGAATATTTTGGTTCGCCGGCCAGGGCGATCCAGATATGTGATGTGATGGTGCTGCCGGAAGAGCGCAAGTTTTACGGCACAGAAAGCCTGTTTTTCAAGACTGCTGCGACTTTTCTCGAAAGAGAGATCGGTTACACCGTGGAACACCTGCTGGGATTCGGATTTCCGAATCTAAAGGCCATGCATATTGCTACACGCCTGGGTCTGTATGAAAAGACAGACGATTTCGTCGAGGTCTTTCTGCCACGGGATATGCGCGTCGAGTCAACGCCAGAACTTGAATTTACCCCGCTTGATAAGACAAATCCTGCAAATCGGGAAGTTGTAAATCAGCTCTGGCGGTCCCTGCGTGATGCGTTGCGGACAGGAATTACAGGAGTAAGGGATTGGGACTACATTTGTTACCGGTATTTGCAACACCCGTACAAAGACTACCGCTTGTTCATGGTATATGAACAAAATACTGTAGACCCGCTTGCGATGGTGGTATTGCGTCCGCATGACGATGCGCTTTTACTGATGGACCTCATCGGCACCACTGGCAGTTTTCCGCAAATACTTAAAGCCCTGCATTTCAGCTTCGGAAGAACGCAAGGAGTTGCCGGGTTGAAATGCTGGATTACCAGGGGCTGGCACAATGCGATACTCCCGGAAGGCGCAATTTTGCGGGATCTGAATATTGAAATTCCTTGTCACAGCTGGTCACCAGGACCTTCCTCACAAAGTTTGTATGGAAAGTGGTGGTTGACTGCCGGCGATATGGATTTTCTGTAATGG
>JBBDXV010000152.1:0-1018 GCA_040902165.1 Pseudohongiellaceae bacterium | reverse complement strand
ACACCGTCGACCTTGGGTTCACAGCTGTATTGCAGGGGTTTGTCAGACTCGAGCCGTTTTTTTACCCTTGTATCAAAGTCACCCAGATCCGCTTCACTGAACACCTTGTCCAGCGACATCATCGGGATTTCATGTATTACCTGGGCAAATGTTTTTAACGGTGCTGAACCAATGCGCTGCGAAGGTGAGTCCGGGGTTATCAGGTCAGGAAACTGCCGTTCCAGCTCCTGCAAACGATTAACCAGACGGTCATAGTCGGCATCAGGAATTTCGGGACTGTCATAGGTGAAATAGCGCGTATCGTGATGCAGGATCCGGGATCGCAGGGATTCCAGTTCTTTCTTTGCCTGCGATTTCTTTACTGGATCATCAGATACGGACATGGGGAACGACCGTCCGGCGGTCAGCGCCGGCGTTAAGCCTGGGCGGCTTTGAGTCGTCGCAGTTCGTAATCACGAACCCGCTGGCGATAATGTTCAATGGTCTGGGAGGTCATGACATTGCGATGATCATCTTTCAGCTCGCCGTTCAGCGCCGCACGAATCTGCTGTGCTGTTTTCAGCAACAGCTCAAACGCATCGAGATTGCTGATAACCGCCGGCATCGACAGGAACATGCTGATGCCGCGCGTTTGAAATTCTCCCATCCGGTTCAGATCAAAAGTCCCCGGATTAAGAATGTTAGCCACACTGAAAATCACCGCGCCAGTGCTGACGTTATTGAGCCGATGATGAAAGATATTCATGTCCCCGAATTTCAGTCCGGTCGTGATCAAGGCCTGCAACAGATCGTCGCCATGGAATACGTCACCCTCGCGAGCCATCACATTGATCACCAGTACTTCGGACGGCTCTATCGCACGCACTTCCATCTGCTCGCGTGCCTCGCGCACCGCGCGGATGTCTCTGGTCGGGGCCGGTCTGGCTTCCCTGCGTTTTTGCAGCCTGGGAGCTTTTTCGGATTGCCCGGATTGCTCTTGTTGCGCTGATGGCTCTTGTTGCGCTGATGGCTCTGGTTT
>JBBDXV010000151.1:0-6379 GCA_040902165.1 Pseudohongiellaceae bacterium | reverse complement strand
TGGTAGATCTGGGCGATTGGTATATGTTGTTTGAACGCCGACGCGCAGCGGAAGAACAGTATCGGCTGGCTTACGAGATGTTGGTAGCGCTGGAAGACGGCGCCGAGAGAATTCAAGACCTGTTCGGTCGCGTAGTGCCCTTGCCGGCATTTGCCGGGGCCGTAGGCGAAATCGCGTTACAACCCGCATGGCAGGATTCAGACCCTGACTCGACGCAGACCGGATACGCTGACGTGAGCGTCGACGTAAACGCCTACGGTCAGGTTAGCGGTGTACGGGTGATAAGCGAGGAAAATGACGAAAACGCGAGAATCATGACAATATTGAGACGTAAAGTGAGAGAGACCACGTTTCGGCCCGTTATGGAGGATGGCGAGCTGGTACGTACCCAGGACAGTCGCTTCCGTTATCGCTATCGGTATTAAGCGGGATTTGTCCCTGACATCTATGGTATGCAGCATCGGCTTGGCTTATTGTTAAGCAACAATTCAGTCAGTGGGTTGTATTAAAGGAAGTGCCGTCCAGGCCTTTGGCCAGAGACGCTGATCGCTCGGCCTATGAAACTGCCGGGGGTTTCGTGAAAAACACAGGATTTCGGCGATGAGCAACCAATTTTTAGCAAAACTGCTTATATCAAGCGGGTTGAGTCTGGTACTGGTGGCCTGTGAATCGAGCAGTCAGCAGTCTTCCAGTCAGTCCATGCCGAGCATGCCTTCTTCGTCAAGCTCTTCTTCATCTTCTTCGCCCTCGATAAGTCCGCCGTCGCCGTCCTCGTCGTCCAGCAGCTCCTCAAGCCCGTCTTCCAGTATGCCGTCTCCGTCTTCGTCGAGCTCGTCAAGTTCCAGCAGTTTTCCGTCGGCTTCTTTGCCGTCTACCGGCGGCAGTAGTGCATCACTGCCCTCCATTAATACCGGCAGCCAGAGTGGTGCTTCTTCTTCGGCCAGTTCACGTAGTAATTCCGAGCCCGGAAGCGACGGTCAGCAGGCTAGCACAAGCGGAACAAAGACCGGCTCTGGCGGAGTACCGGGAACAGATAGTCGCATGCCGGCTGGCACTGACAGCAGCGGTCAGGCGCAGGACGGACAACGTGACAGTGCCACTGGTGATTTGGCCGGTGGAAATCAGGGGACCCTGGGTACTCAATCCTCTGCTGCAGGGGGTGGGGATTACAGCCTTGATACCCTGCCGGATGGAACCTTCGGTGGTAATTCCACCGCGCAGACAACCGGCGCGATGACTACGGCCGAGCGTGCGGCAGTACTGGATGAACAACTGCGCCGCGGCTATGAAAAATTTGATGGACTGGTCCTCGGAGAACGGGAACATACTCAGGCGGAAGAGCAGGCTGCCGGGTTGGGTGGACGAGATGCCGATCAGGCCGGTGGCGGTGGTGGTTCCGACAGTCAACCGCAAACCCTGGGCGGCGGACAACCGGCTGGTCCCGGAGGCGGAGTCATGACTTCCAGTTCTGCACCACCACCGCCTGCCGGAGAAACCTTTCCGCCGCCTGAAGATATCCCCAGCGGCCGCGATGACGATGTGGTGGCACGACAATTGCGCGAAGCGGCCATGCGGGAACCCGACCCTGTGTTGCGTGAAGCCCTTTGGGAGGAATACCGCAAGTACACCGGTATAAGTGAGAACCAATGAGTGCTGGAGTAAGTTTTTTGAATACAACAAGAGTGCTGGTCCTGTTTGTCATGGGTCTGCTGACAGCCGGGTGTTCCACCCATGTGGTCAAGTCAACCACTTATACGCCGGTCGTTCAGGACAACGTCAATACACCTGAAGAGTTGCTGCTGGATGTAGGGATTATGCTGTTTGATCCGGGTTTGGATGAAATTATCAATGCCGAGGAAGAGACCACCAACCATGACATCAGAGTGGCTGAATCCCGCTATGCACCGTATCTGCTGTCCGAAACATTGCAGCGTTCAGGTAACTGGGGATTGGTGCGCTTGTTGCCGAACAACGCCAGTCCTGTGGACGTTGTTATAAACGGCACAATCCTGCAGTCCAACGGTGAAGCCATGGGAGTGCGGATCAAGGTTACGGATTCAACCGGTCGCGAATGGTATACACGCGAATACAACGAAGTGATCAGTCAATTCAATTATGATCCCGGTCAGCGCAAGTTGAATGACCCGTTTCAGGTGGTTTACAACACTATTGCCAATGACCTGCTGAGCTTTCGCAAGGAAAACATCAACGCCACCAGGATAGGCGAGATCCGGACGGTATCGGAAGTCCTGTTTGCCCAGCGCTTTGCCCCGGATGTGTTCAATGCCTATATCAGTACCGACCGCGACAACCACTATGCGTTGACCAGGTTACCGGCACAGAATGACCCCATCCTGGAACGTATTCGAGACATTCGTGAACGCGACTTCATGTATATCGATACTGTTCAGGACTATTACGCAACTTACACCCGTGAGATGAAACTACCCTATGATTCCTGGCGCGAACAAAGTTTTTACGAAACCATAACACTGCGTGAACTGCGAGAATCAGCCAGGCGCAGGTTCATTGCCGGCACTGCAGCAGTAATTGGCGGTATAGCGGCAGCCACTTCCGGCAATTACGCGATGCAAAGTGGCGGCGCTGTGGGTGTAGGGGCTGGTGCCTACCTGATCAAGAGCGGCTTCGACAAACAGGCAGAAGCAAAAATTCATGTCGCCGCACTGGAAGAGCTTGGCCAGTCGTTGGAAAGTGAAGTAGCACCACGGGTGATAAATCTTGAAGACCGCACTATAACACTCACCGGCAGCGTCGAAGATCAATACAGTCAATGGAAGGAAATACTGGCAGATCTTTATGCGGCCGAGGTCGGGGACTTGTAACACCTCCGGGTCGTCAAATCGTGTGCAGGTTAATCACCAGCAAGTGTGTGCTATGTCTGACAAGCAAACAGAAAAAATTGAACCAGTTGATTTTGATCTGGCCAATTCACCCATTTTTTCCGGTCAGGCTGGCGTTGCCTCGCGCAAAAAATCCTCTATTCTGGTTTGGTCCAGTCTGGGAGTCCTGACACTCCTTGCGCTTGCTGTCATCTTTGTCCTTCCCGGCATCGTGTCCCGCTATGAGTTACCGCTTGAGCCAAGGATAAGCGTAGCCGACCTGTCACCTGCAACCCAACAGACAGTGCGACCTGGAATCAATGCGGTCAGTCCTTTTGATGAAGCACAAAGGTCAATGCAACGCAAGGAAGCCCAGGATCGGCTTGCTGAATTGCTTACTGCCCAGGCAACCCTGACTGCTGGCAAGGTGGAGTTGTGGGGTAACGAAGAATACCAGCAGGCACTTGAGCAGGCGCGCCTGGGTGATGAGGCGTATCTGGCACAGAACTTTATCGACGCGCGTAATAATTATTTGGCTGGCACCGAAGTGCTTAATGCGCTGATCAATTCCATACCCCGGGTTCTGGCAGCTTATCTGGCCGAGGGAGAAGCCGCACTGAGTGACAACGACAGCGCCACGGCGCTGGATCGCTTTACTATTGCGCTGGGGCTGGAGCCTGGCAATCAACAGGCCGCTATCGGATACGCCAGGGCCGAATCTCTTGATCAGGTAAATGAGTTGATCGCCCGTGCTGAAGCGTCACTTGAAGTGGAAGAATTGCAGCAGGCCAGGGAACAATACCAGCAGGCGGTCTTGATTGATGATCGGCATGTGCAGGCGCGGGAAGGGTTGGTTGCTGTAGATCGCCTGATTCTCGAAAATCGCTTTGCCCAGATGATGTCCGCCGGATTTGTTCACCTGCAGAACGATGAGCCGCAGCAGGCCATAGAAGCATTCCGGCGCGCAGCAGCGTTGGGCATCAACACCGATCAGGCGCGCGCAGCGATCACCCAGACCCAGGATGAAGTGGCGCGGGTTGAAATCGAAGGTCATCGCAACGCGGCATTAATGGCGGAAAAGAATGAACAATGGCAAACCGCAGTAGCTGCCTACGATGCGGCGCTGGCAGTGGATCCCAATCTGGTTTTCGCGATCACCGGTAAGGATTACGCCCAAAAACGCAGCCACCTTGATCAACTTCTGGTAGCCGCCATCGATAACCCGGAGCGCCTCGGCGATCAGGACGTTTATAACCAGACGGTGGATGTTTATTACACCGGGCAGAATCTGGAAGCGGCGGGTCCGCGCCTGACCAATCAGCTTGATGTCCTTGAGCAGTTGCTCGAAACTTCACAGATTCCTGTTGCTGTACAACTGGTGTCAGACAATGTCACCAATGTATCCCTGCTGCGAGTCGCCGAGCTGGGAATGTTTCAATCGCAAAGTCTGTCTCTTAAGCCGGGACGCTATGTTGCAGTCGGTACGCGCAGCGGCTTCCGCGATGTGCGCCAGGAGTTTTTCGTCGGGTTTGGTCAGACGCCAGATGCTGTTGTCATCCAGTGTGATGAACAAGTTGTAAGCACTCGAGGTCGTTAGTGGCATGGATAACAACAACGACATCAGATCGCCCGGGACATCCGACCTTATCGTTCCGATCGACTTTACTCCGAATACCAGGTCGAAACGCCGAATCAAAATATCATTTCGGCCAGTTCATGCAGTAATCGGCATCTTTCTCGCCATTTCCGGATTCGCGGTCTGGTATATCCTCACCGCCAAATCAGTCTATATAGAAGTAGATCCATTTACTGCGGAGATAGAAATCGAGGGGGGCATGTCAGTGCAACTCGGACCCCGTTATCTCATCCATCCTGGGGTCTATGAACTGAGCTTGCGCAATGAGGGATATCACGACGGTGAATTTCAACTGTTTGTGACCCAGGATCAATCCCAGACTCACCCTTACCGCATGCGCAAGTTACCAGGTTTGGTAAGCATTGCGGTATTGAATCAGCAGGATTCGCGGGTACAGATTGATGGCGTCGACATGGGTGCCGCGCCGCTGACTGATCTGGAGCTGGAAGCGGGCAACCACGAAGTGATGGTCAGCAAGGAACGTTATCGTTCAAACAGCGAAACGATCGCGGTTGAGGGCAGAAGTCTTCGCGAAACCTTTGAATTTGAGCTTGAGCCTGCCTGGGCCACAGTTACGCTTGGCAGTAATCCTCCCGGTGCTGAAGTGCTGGTAGACGGGGCGCTGGTAGGAGTGACCCCGCTGGCAGCAGAAATTCTTGAAGGCGAAAGAGAAATTACCCTGAAACTGGCCGGCTACAAGGCCTGGCAGGAAGAATTCGAAATCCGCGCCGCAAATGATTTCAGTGTTCAGGATGTTGTTCTCGAGCCGGCAGATGGACTGGTATTTATCCGCTCCAATCCCAGCGATGCCAGCGTTACCATCGACGGCGAATTCAAGGGTAATACGCCTTTGGAAGTTGCATTGCCGCCCGGAGATCATTACACGGTTACCCTGTTTAAAGCCGGGTATGAATCAGGTTCGCAATCGATTCGCACCGAGCCTGATCAGGAAACGGTAGTCAATCTCAGCCTGCAACCGGTCATGGCCAGTGTGGTGATACAGGCTCAACCAACTGATGCACAACTGTACGTCAACGGTGAGCTGCGCGGTAGCGCCAATCAAAAGCTGGAATTGATGGCAGTTGCCCAGCAGATCGAAATTCGCAAATCCGGATATGTACCCTACACGACGGTATTTACATCGCGACCCGGTCTCGACCAGGTAATCAATGTCAGTCTCAAGTCAGAGGAACAGGCGCGACTGGAGCAGATCAAACCGGAAATAACGACCGCCGCCGGACAGACATTGAAATTATTCTATCCGCGCGCCTATACGATGGGCGCATCGCGACGCGAAGCCGGACGGCGTCCGAATGAAACCTTGCGGGAGATCATTTTGCAAAAACCTTTTTATTTCAGTCTGACTGAAGTCACCAATGGTGAATACAAACAGTTCAAACGCGACCATTCCTCCGGCACCTTTCAACAACAGTCGCTTGATTCTGAACGACAACCGGTGGTGCGCGTAACCTGGCAGGATGCTGCCTTGTATTGCAACTGGCTGAGTCAACAGGAATCCCTGCCATTGTTTTACCGGGTGGAAGGTGATGAGATTGTAGGCTTTAATCCTGAAGCTACCGGCTATAGACTGCCTTCGGAAGCGGAGTGGGAATGGATAGCCAGAGCCCGTGATGAAGGTGATGAGCTGCGTTACAGTTGGGGCGAACAATTGCCGCCGCCGCAGGATGCCGGTAATTTCGCCGATCTTTCCGCCCGCGCGTTTCTCGGTGATATCCTGACCAATTATAACGACAGCTACATCGGTGCCGCACCGGTGGGTCAATTCACCGTCAATCACCGTGGCGTATTTGATTTGGCGGGCAATGTGGCTGAATGGGTGCACGACAACTATGGCGCGGTCGGAAATCTTGGCGGTGCACCGGAAGTTGATCCTCTGGGTCCG
>JBBDXV010000150.1:0-1025 GCA_040902165.1 Pseudohongiellaceae bacterium | reverse complement strand
GAAACCATTGCATATGCAAAGACAGGGGTTTTTCAAATCTTGGGTCGCTGGCGTCACGTACCGACGGGTCCTTAAGATGCACACCGACTGCGACCGGCTCACCGACCTTGGCAGTGATAACGCGGCTATTGACTGGGCCATCCGGGCCGGCGCCACGAGACCCGTCATCAAACCAGGCATCAGGCGATACAGAACCCTGGGGACGCGGATTACGATCCAGTTCATAGGCGCCGGCGCCACCGCGGCCCGGAACTCTTAGAGTTTCATTGTCACCAGTCTTGATATTCCACCAGATACTTGCATCTTTCATGGATCCCGGAATGACAATGGTAAACACCCCTACATCGCGTTCGCCCAGAAAATGGGTGGGCTGCATGCCGTTGAACTCGGCTGGTTCCAGGAAATTGCTTTCCCCGATCGGTATGTCAAGTTCAGTATCGGCATTTCGGTTGTGATAGCCGAATGAGATTGTGTAGCCTCCATCTTCATTCGGGTACCAGCCTTCCATCACCGGAATAAGCGGTAATCCAATCGATGGTTTCAGAGTCAGAAAACGGTTGTTGGGGTTAAAGGCATCTGGTGCCTGTGCGTATACCGCACTAACCAGTAACAGGGATAGAACACCCGATACCGCAGCAGAAGCCGCATTGAAATTCTTGTTCATTGTTCGTCTCTCCAAATAATGCCAGTCCGATGAAGTGGTTACGAATTTCAGGGATCGCACCCACAAAAACAGGCTGGCTAGAATAATCGCCATTGTGGCCCGAGTCCAGTAACGACATGTTACAGCGCGGGCCTGATTAATCTGGCGTTACAAGATTCAGTTCAGCGGTAAACAACATACTGCGATCCAGATCCCTGGCCGCCCATTTCAACAGTGTTTCGGCACTCTGGCTGACCGTTTCGTTCAGCACCGTCTGATCGTTGATTCGCACTTCCACGGGCCGATTGAAATCTATCTCCTCCGGACTTAACAGCAAGGTAAACGTATTTACAAAAGTAGACTTGATTTCGAACAAGTTGTC
>JBBDXV010000149.1:0-6386 GCA_040902165.1 Pseudohongiellaceae bacterium | reverse complement strand
CGCGCGAGCGGGCTGTTGCAACACCTCCTGCCACCCGGCGCCTGTCATCTGCTTTATCCACGCAAAATCACTACGGGATGGGCGCGGTCTGCTGCAGCACCTCATACCACCCGGTGCCGATCACTGCGGTTTCTTTCGATCAAGCATCAGTTAAAATTCAAACTGAGACATTATGTAGTAATCTCCTGAATTGAAATTTCACTCCAACCCAGGTCTGAAATCCATGCCACTCACGTCCTTTCACCCGGCCTGCCGGGCCTGGTTTGAACAGGTCTTTGGTGCACCGACCGCCACGCAAACCAGGGCCTGGCCTGCGATCCAGGCGGGCATGAATACCTTGATCGCCGCACCAACCGGCAGTGGCAAGACCCTCGCCGCCTTTTATACCGCAATCAATGAATTGATCGAACAGGGGCTTGCAAACCGGCTGGATGACCGGGTTCAGGTGGTCTATGTGTCACCGCTCAAGGCCCTGGGCAACGATATACACAGAAACCTCGAAGTACCGTTGAACGGGATTGCGGAACAGCTACACCTGCATTGCCTGCCTCCCGTCGACATCAGGGTAGCGGTACGCACCGGTGATACGCCGCAGCAGGAACGGCAGCGTATGGCCCGGAATCCTCCGCATATCCTGGTTACTACACCTGAGTCCCTGTACCTGTTGCTCACCAGTCGCAGTGGCAGACAGATGCTGGGCGGTGTGCAGAAACTGATCGTTGACGAAATTCACGCGATGCTGGGGGACAAACGCGGCTCGCATCTTGCCCTTTCTGTTGAACGGCTTGAAGCATTGACTGGCAAGCGTCTGCAACGAATCGGCTTGTCGGCGACACAGAAACCGGTAGAACTCGTGGCTCGATTTCTGGTCGGGAATCGCCAGGCGGAAGATCGTCCGGTGGATTGTTGCATTATCGACGCCGGGCACCGCCGAAAGCTGGACGTCAGCGTAGAGATTCCGGGCTCGCCGCTCAGCGCACTGATGAGCAATGAAGTCTGGGAGGAGTTATATCAGCGACTGGTACAGCTCATTGACCAGCACCAGACCACCCTGGTGTTCGTCAATACACGCCGGCTTTCCGAGCGCCTTGCGCTGGCACTGGGAGAACGCCTGGAACCGGGGCAGGTCAGCTCCCATCACGGCAGTATGAGCAAGGATCATCGGCATCAGGCGGAACAACGACTCAAGGCGGGAGATCTGAAAGTACTGGTGGCGACTGCCTCGATGGAACTCGGTATTGATATCGGCGCCGTGGATCTGGTTGTCCAGTTTTCGTCTCCCAAGAGTATCGCGACCTTTTTGCAAAGAGTGGGACGCAGCGGCCACTCGGTGACCGGGACGCCGAAAGGGATTCTGTTTCCGCTTACCCGGGATGACCTGGTGGAATGTACAGCGCTGTTGCAAAGCATTCGCGAGGGTGAACTGGACCGCATCGTGATGCCGGAAGCCCCGATCGACATACTCTGTCAACAAATAGTTGCTGAAGTGGCAGCACCGGATATTAACGGTGAACATCCCGACGGCCGCAACCTGGACGAACTCTATGCTCTTTTTACGGCCGCCTACCCCTACCGGAATCTGGATCGAAACCGGTTCCTGCAGCTGGTGACCATGCTTGCCGAAGGCTATACGACGCGGCGCGGCAGACGCGGCACGCTGCTGCATCTTGATCTGATCAATAACATAGTGCGACCGCGACGCGGCAGTGCATTGATAGCACTGACCAATGGCGGCGCCATTCCCGATATGTTTGATTACCAGGTGGTGCTGGACCCCGAGGACATTGTTGTCGGCAGTCTGAATGAGGATTTTGCGCTGGAAGCGCTGCCTGGCGACGTCTTCACTCTGGGTTCGCATTCCTGGCAACTGTTGCGAATTGAGGGACTCAAGGTCCGGGTGCGCGATGCCCAGGGAATGGCGCCGACCATTCCATTCTGGTTTGGTGAAGGGCCTGGGCGAACACGCGAGCTGTCAGAATCAGTTTCGCGATTGCGTTCCAAAGTAGCAGAGCAGTTACTGGAAAAGCCGGCCACCGAGGTCGCCGGGGAATTAAGCGATACGGTCGGCATTTCACGGTCGGGTGCGCTACAGCTGGTTGAATATCTGGATGCCGGCCTGCGCGCGCTTGGCACCATGCCTACCCGCGAAACGATTGTGATGGAAAGATTTTTTGATGAAGTAGGCGACATGCATGTCGTAATTCATTCGCCGTTCGGAAGCCGGGTGAATCGCGGATGGGGTCTGGCACTGAGAAAGAGATTCTGTCGCAGCTTCAATTTTGAGTTACAGGCTGCCGCCAACGAAGACAGCATCGTAATCTCCCTCGGTTCGGTGCACAGTTTTCCGTTACAGGATGTTTATGCCTATCTGAATACCAGGAGTCTGCGCGATGTACTGGTACAGGCGCTGCTGGACGCGCCGATGTTTGAAGTCCGCTGGCGCTGGAATGCCACACGCTCTCTGGCAATTCAGCGAAATCGCGGTGGCAAGCGCGTACCACCGCAGTTTCAGCGAATGGATGCCGAGGACCTGGTAGCCCAGGTTTTTCCCGATCAGATTGCCTGCTTTGAAAATATTCAGGGACAGCGACAGATTCCCGATCATCCACTGGTTCAGCAAACCATTAATGACTGTCTGACCGAAGCCATGGACATCGGTGCCCTCACCGAGCTGATCGGAGCCATCGAGCGGGACGAACTTGAGCTGGTGGCCCTGGACCTGCGCGAGCCTTCGCCGTTCGCGCAGGAAATAATCAATGCCCGACCTTATGCCTTTCTCGACGATGCACCATTTGAGGAGCGTCGTACGAATGCGATCCGCAATCGCAGCTGGCTGGATCCGGCGGAAACGGAAAACTACGCATTGCTTGATGCCCAGGCGATTGACCTGGTAAAGCAACAGGCCTGGCCGGATGTCACCAGCGCCGATGAATTGCACGATGCACTGCTTGGTATCGGCTTCATCACCGAATCCGAAATGACCAAAAAATCCTGTCTTGACTGGAGCCATCAATTGCAAGGGATCAATCGAGCCAGTGTTATGACAACAGGCTCGTTGCGAGTGTGGCTGGCTGCCGAACGAGTACCACAGTTCAAAGCTGTCTATGCAGATGCCAGCTTCGACAAGCTGCCGGAATTGCCGGCAATATTGCTGGAGAAGGATTGGTCACGCGAGGAAGCAACAAAAGAGATTATTCGAGGGCGGCTTGAAGCGTTGGGACCGATCACAGCAGATCGTTTGGCAGTAGATGCAGGACTTGACCAGTCCGTGGTAAATGCGGCACTGATCGCACTGGAGGTGGAGGGGTTTGTGTTTCAGGGACACTTCACACCGGTTGCGAACACCAGACAAGTTGCAGAGCGACAGCTGGAATGGTGTGAGCGCCGACTGCTGCAACGGATACACCGGTTAACCATAGAAACGCATCGCAAAAGTGTGCAGCCGGTTTCACTGCAGGCTTATATGTGTTTTGTGCTGCAACTGCACCAGGTACAGACAGCAGCCGAATACGACGTCGTGGCGGTGAAGTCAAAGAGCCTGGATGGGCAGACACAGCTGCAGACCTGTGTACAGCTTCTCGATGGTATCGCCGCACCGGCCGGCGCCTGGGAAGCGGATATACTGCCGTCCCGTATCGTCGATTATGATCCTGGCTGGCTTGATGTGTTGTGCATCAGCGGTCGGATCACCTGGGGACGATACGGACAACCGGTTGGCGGCCGGCACAAGGAAGATCGCAAACGCAGTGGCCCGATCAAATCCACGCCGGTCATTCTCGCGCGCCGGGAAAACCTCGATCTGTGGCGCGGATTGGCAGCGCTGCAGACCAACACCGATACCCTTCAACCCGGCAATGATGCTGCGCTAATCCTGGACGATCTGAATCAGCACGGCGCCAGTTTTATCGCCGACGTACAGATACGAACCGGTCTGCTGAAATCCAGACTGGAACAGGGACTGGCAGAACTGGTGAGTCTCGGTCTGGTTACCAGCGACAGTTTTACCGGATTGCGGGCGTTGCTCACTCCGAGTGACCGCAAACCCGATGCGCGTAGCCGGCGCGGTAGAAAAGCCATGTTCGGAATTGAAGACGCCGGACGCTGGTCATTGCTGAAGCGCCCGGCTGCAGAGCCACCCGATGACGGTCAAACCGGGTTGAATGAAGAACAGCTGGAGCGCCTGGCATTGATCTATCTGCAGCGCTGGGGTGTGGTATTCCGACGCATACTGGAACGAGAAAGTTTTGCGCCGCCCTGGCGCAGCGTATTGCGTACCCTGCGCAGAATGGAACTGAAAGGGTTGGTACGCGGCGGCAGATTTATTGCCGGAGTCGGTGGAGAACAGTTTGCCTTCAGCGAAACTGTCGATCAGCTGCGCAAGACGGTTGATCGTCTGTCGCAACCGGAACCGCAACTGGTCAGCATGGCGGCTACCGACCCCCTGAATCTTTTCACCCTGATGTTGCCTGACAACCGGCTGACCAGACTGGTAAACAATCGCGTGTTGTTTGAAAACGGTGTTCCGGTGGCTGTATTGCAATCAGGTGAAGTCAGCTTTCTGACCAATGTGCCCACAGAGAAACGTTGGCGCATGCAGCAGGTCTTATTGAAACGACCGATGCCACCGCGTTTGCGAAGTTATCTGGGAAGATAATCCTGCTACAAATACAGGTTTATAAAAAATCCCGTTGCCACAATGTGACAACGGGATCTTCTACTTATGGGAGCAGGCTCCAGTTAATCCGACAGCCTTGAAACGGCAATCAGGAAAAATAACCGGAGGCTCCCTTTATAGATAGACTATTAATGGGATCACCTCCTTTTCAATCAGGGTACGAATAGGATGCCGGAAAGTTCCCCCTGTAAGAACTGCCGGCACATCGTTTCATGCTTTATATACAACTCTGCGAAAACTGTCAAAGTCCGGATTTTGTGCCTCGCGTCACACTAACCTGCACCTTACTGTGCAGCTGATCACAACAGCTGCAATCAGGATTCCCCTAAACTGTAACCCGGTAATACTATACACATTGGGTGAACCCTGATGAATGAGCGACGAAAATACAAACATGTTCCGGTAGACTTCTGGATCAGCATGACCCATCCATTGCTGGGTGTAGTGACAGGCAATGTGCAGGATATGTCACTGGGCGGCTTGTCAGTCAAGCTGGATGAAAATCTGGGCTTCTTTGCGATGATGGAGCTGGATGCGCGCATCCATGGTGCCGGTTGGGATGATTCTATCCCTGCCCTTACTGTGCAGGTCTTGCGGGTCGATGACAGGGATATCGGATTGCGCTATGTTGACAAACGCGCGCAGGAATTTCTCTCTCCGGTAGTTGATAAGGAATCAGGCTTTGATTTCACTGATGAGTATCTCCGTTCAATCGGTTGCCGTGGTTCTGATCGCACAAACTAGAGACCCAGGAACAAATGCAGTGAAAGGTAAAGCACGCCGAGGATGAGGCCAGAGTAGAAAATAAACCTGACTGGATTTTCATGAAACCTGTGCGCAATAGTGGGAATCTGACCTTCAACCTTTAGCTGTTCATACTCTCGTCTGGCATTATTTAATCGTTGTAACTGATATTCCTCCAACAACTCTAACGCCAGTTCCCGTTGCGAATCATCATTGAGCCAGATACCCGGCATTGAAATATTCCAGTTGCCTGCTGATGTTTCGTAAAACTCAATGCCATTCCCGGCCAGCAGTGCACGTACCTCTTCCGCCTCGTCTTCAGGTACATGGCGCAATTTGAATAATAGAACCGCCATAAGCTTTTGCCCGATTGCCAGTCATGCTACCTTTATAACCCAAACCCCCGATTCAGGGTATTCAATATGCGTTACTTCTGTGAATGGCCGTATCAGTCAATCAAGCACAATGTGTGGTCGGTAACCCTGGTACTGTGGCTTTTGTCCGCTCCGGCTTTCGGCGACTCTGCAGTCTGGAAAGCAAGCTCAGGGAACAGTGTGATTTACCTGGGCGGAACTGTGCATTTGCTGCGCCCGTCCGACTATCCTTTGCCAGAAGAGTTTGAACAAGCCTACCGCGACAGTGACCATCTGTTTTTTGAAACTGACATTGGATCCATGAACGATATGGCGGTACAGGCCAGAATGCTGCAGCAGCTGATGTACAACGATGCCAGAACACTCGAGTCAGTGTTGAATGAAGAGGCGTATACGGCATTGTCAGAGTACGCGGCCACTGCCGGATTACCGCTGATGATGCTGCAAAAATTCAAACCCGGGCTGGTGGTGAGTACATTGCAGGTGCTTGAGTTTCAAAAAATGGGATTTACGCCGCAGGGAGTGGATATGCATTTTTATAACCGCGCCATTGGCGATGCCAAATCAATCGGAGAACTGGAGCCGGTACAGGC
>JBBDXV010000148.1:0-1026 GCA_040902165.1 Pseudohongiellaceae bacterium | reverse complement strand
CAGCAACTGCAGATCGGAACCGGTGGAACCCATCTCGTAGCAGCGGCAGCCCATTTCAAAGACCTCGTTGGCGGCCCGGATCAGCTTACGATAAAGTTTTTTGCGCTTTTTGTCGGCATCCCGGCCTTTGACCATCACGATCTTGTAGCACAGCTTGCGGGACATGCGTGTGCGGTTGGCAAATCCAAAAGTCAGGTGATCGTCAATTTCGATCATGCGCTCCATTGTCCGCGTCAGCACGCGGATGGCGTCCCCCAGCAGACGCGCGTCGACCGGGTAGGCGATATTGGTCTGAGTCACCGTTGTATCGGCGCGAAGATGCAGGCCGCGTTCGATCTTACGCTCTTTGGCAAATTCGATCAGCATCTGGTTAATCGTAGCCCAGGTCTCTTCGCTGATGGCCTTTACGACTTTTTGCAGGGCGGTATAATGGCTGACTTTACCCGTGTAAAGCCGGCAGAACCACCGCATCCAGATACCGTCGTTGAGCCGGTTAGCCAGCTCACGCCAGGAATATCGCTTGAGCTGTTTAACGATGGCAATGCGCAACACCTGTTCACTGCTCATGCCGTTGGCGCCGGTAGCTGTCGCTACACCACGGGTGAGGTCCTGATGAACCAGATCGACAATTTGGGGATTTTGGGTGATGACCGCATCGATCCGCTTGAGTTCCGGGTCGGGCTTCACCAGGGCGGTCAATGTTCCGATAGCCTGGTCAAATATGCTGCGTTGTGCTACTCTTTTTTTGCGCATTTTGTCTCTCTTTGTGGCGGTAGTAATTTGATAACGTATTGTTTTTGCGACCAAATACATATCAGATCTGTCGAAACAATGCAAGTCAAAATGCGTATATCTATCTGTTTTCAATGAATTTTATCTGTTTTTCAACAGGAACTAAATAGTGAAAATGATAAAAGCTTCTCAACTG
This sequence comes from Pseudohongiellaceae bacterium, assembly GCA_040902165.1. Classification (GTDB taxonomy): domain Bacteria; phylum Pseudomonadota; class Gammaproteobacteria; order Pseudomonadales; family Pseudohongiellaceae; genus NORP240. The sequence continues at coordinate 98 of JBBDXV010000148.1, read as the reverse complement.
GCGAATTGATATATTGTTGCCTTTAGGCTTTGAAAGTTATAATGATCGATAAGCCTGTGTGCTAAATCTACCTTTTGAGCATATTAATCATTGCATTA
>JBBDXV010000147.1:0-1026 GCA_040902165.1 Pseudohongiellaceae bacterium | reverse complement strand
AGCGGAAAACTTCCCTGGCTTGAACCGGATGCGAAGAGCCAGATAACGTTTGTCTACCAGAACAACAAACCGGTCGCCATCGATGCCGTTGTGCTTTCCACTCAGCACAAGGAATCGGTGAGCCTGAAAGAACTGCGTGAAGCGGTGATGGAAGAGATCATCAAGCCGGTTCTGCCGCCCGAATGGATCAGCAAGCAGACCAAATATTTCATCAACCCGACGGGTCGTTTTGTAATCGGCGGACCGTATGGCGACTGCGGATTGACCGGTCGCAAGATTATTGTCGACACCTATGGCGGCATGGCGCGTCATGGTGGTGGTGCGTTTTCCGGCAAGGACCCGTCAAAGGTTGACCGTTCTGCAGCCTATCTGGCGCGCTATATCGCCAAGAATATCGTTGCCGCCGGCATTGCTGAACGTTGTGAAATCCAGTTGTCCTATGCGATTGGCGTGGCTGAACCAACCTCGGTGAGTGTCGAAACATTCGGGACCGGTGCGATTTCCGAGCATCGTATTACCCAGCTGGTGCGTGAGCACTTTGAACTGCGTCCCAAGGGTCTGATCAAAATGCTGGACCTGCTGCGCCCGATTTACAAATCCACGGCAGCCTATGGCCATTTCGGTCGCACTGAACCCGAGTTCACCTGGGAGCACACCGATCGGGCAGAAGTTTTGAAAGCCGCTGCCGGCATCTAAGTTTACATTTATCCGAGACCTCTGGAGTCATACGTAATGAACAATCTTTCTGTAAAGAACACTCAGACCGGCAAGCTTGACTACAAGGTCGCCGATATTTCGCTGGCTGAGTTTGGCCGCAAGGAAATCACCCTGGCGGAAGCGGAAATGCCGGCCCTGATGTCCCTGCGTCGCAAGTATGCTGCCGAACAACCGCTGGCTGGCGCAAAGATTCTGGGCTGCATTCACATGACGGTGCAGACCGCAGTGTTGATCGAAACCCTGGTTTCCCTGGGCGCCGAGGTGCGCTGGTCATCCTGCAATATATTCTCTACCCAGGATCATGCTGCT
>JBBDXV010000146.1:0-6393 GCA_040902165.1 Pseudohongiellaceae bacterium | reverse complement strand
ACCATTTCTCTGGATCGTTGTGCCCGCGCCCATTCCTGGATTCAGGGTCGGGATTTTGTCAGCCCCGATGATGTGCAGGAGGTCATGTTCGACGTGTTGCGCCATCGCATCCTGCTGACTTTTGAAGCCGAGGCGAGTGGAATCACCCCGGACAAAGTGCTGGAAACCATTCGCGAACGCGTACCCGCAGCCTAGGGTTGGGCCGCGGCCATGTCTACCGCAAAGTATTTCAACGATTCGATGCAGGACCGCTACCGTTGCAGCGGGGTAGCGGTATCGCTGGAACAATTGCTGATTCAGCGGTTTGCGGCGAAGACGATGGAATATGTGACCCAGAAGCGGTCCATTGCCGGCATTTCGGGCATCCATATGTCGAAGATGCGCGGCCGTGGTATCGATTTTGAAGAGTTCCGTCCCTACCAGGCCGGCGATGATATCCGCCTGATCGATTGGCGTGTCACCGCGCGAACGGGCCGACCTTTCACCAAGGTCTTTAGAGAAGAGCGGGAAAGACCGGTCATTATTGCGCTGGACCAGAGCCAAAACATGTATTTCGGCAGCCAGGTGGCCTTCAAATCGGTCATTGCGGCCCAGGCCGCAGCCCTGTTCTGCTGGCTCGCGATCGACAATGGCGACCGTGTCGGGGGGCTGGTCTATTCCGATTCAAATGCCAATCTGGTACGTCCGCGGCGCAGTCGCCGTTCGGCCATGCATCTGTTGAATTATGTGTATGACTACAACCAGCGCCTGATGACCAGAAAAGCCTCTGCCAGTCCGGTGGTAGATGCCGGTTTCCAACCCGGCCTGGCCTATGCATTGGGACAGATTCGCCGTATCACCAAGCCCGGCAGCACGCTCTATATCATTTCAGATTTCATGACCCTGGATGACCGGGCCATGCAATATCTCAATCAGCTGTCGCGGCACAATAATGTGGTCTGCTGTTTTGTCTATGATGCTTTGGAAGAAGTGTTGCCGCTACCGGGTTACTACAGCATTACGGACGGGCGACGCAAAGGCGCGCTCAATACCTATAGCAGCAAGGTGCGTGAACGTTACCGTGAACAATTTCGTAATCGGGTGGAATGGTTGCAAACGGAATTCGATAACCTGCAGATACCGTTTATCAAGATGCGTACCAATCAAATTGTGGTGGGTCAGATTCGTCAATGGATAGCGCAGAGTTACTAGAGCAGCTGGCGGATATCCATCTGCCCGCTGCAGTGTCCTTCTGGCCACCGGCTCCCGGCTGGTGGCTGCTGGCAATCCTGCTGATTGCTGTGCTGATCAGCAGCGGCATTAAAATTGCCGCAGCAATAAAAAGTCGGCGCATCTGTGCTTTTGCGCTGGCTGAACTGGAGCGGATCTACACCCGCTATGCGCAGGCCGAGGCAAATGCCGAAACACAGCAAGTCGAGGCAGCCCGTTTGCTGTTCGTCAACGAACTGAATGCGGTATTGCGAAGGGTCGCCTTGTGGCATTACCCCGATGCCGGAATTGCCAGCCTCGGAGGCCGCGCCTGGGTTGATTTTATCCGTGAAAAAGGTGACGCTTCCCGCATCAACGAAGACATCGCGGCTGCACTGCGCGAAGGTCGCTTCAGACCTCACTGCGACATTGATGTTGAGGGATTGAAAGAATTCGGCAGGCACTGGATAAGCAGTCTGTACCAGAACCGGAACGCTGTCCTTAACGCCGGAAAATCGAATGCCTGAGTCAGATACCGCCCATAAACTAACCCTTGAATTGACCTGAATGCTTGAGTTTATCTGGCCCCTTGCCTTTCTTGCCCTGCCGCTGCCCTATCTGGTGTATCGGCTGCTGGCGCGTGCACCGCGCCAGGATGCGGCTTTGTATGTCCCGTTTTTTGATTCCCTGACCCGCCTCCAGTCGGATGCGGACAGTCTGACCGGCGGACGGCTGCTCAATCTTATCTGTTGCACTTTGATGTGGATTCTGGTGGTAGTCGCTGCCAGTCGACCGCAGTGGCTGGGTGATCCGGTGCAGCTGCCGTCTACCGGGCGTGACCTGATGCTGGCCGTTGATATCTCTGGCAGTATGGAAGCGCAGGACATGGTAGTGGGTAACCGCCAGGTGTCCCGCATTGACGTTACCAAGGCCGTCGTGAGCGACTTCGTCGAACGTCGCGAAGGTGACCGGCTGGGCCTGATCCTGTTTGCCGCCCATGCCTATGTTCAGGCGCCACTGACCTTTGACCGCGAGACAGTGGGAACACTGCTGGAAGAAGCTGAAATCGGCATCATCGAGGAATCTGCTACCGCGATCGGCGATGCCATCGGTCTGGGGGTCAAACACCTGCGCAATCGCCCGGAAAACAGTCGGGTGCTGGTTTTGTTGACCGACGGGGTCAACAATGCCGGAGCCATTTCTCCGGTCCAGGCAGGTCAGCTCGCAGAAACCGAAAGCATCAAGATTTACACCATCGGCGTCGGTGCCGACCAGGTGGTGCAGCGCACCTTTTTCGGCAGTCGCTCGGTCAATCCTTCTGCGGAGCTGGACGAAGAATCCCTGACCCAAATCGCCGAGTCCACCGGTGGTCGCTATTTCCGTGCGCGCGATGTGAATGATCTGGTGGCGATCTATGAAGAACTGGATCGTCTGGAAACCATCGAACAGGACGAGCAGACTTATCGTCCTACCAAGATCCTGTTTTACTGGCCCCTGGGCGCCGCATTATTGATCAGTTTTATTCTGGCCCTGGCGTCTATTCCCTGGGCGATGTTGTTTGGCATTCGCGAACCGACATCCGGGGACGATGCATTGTCCGCTGCGGAAGCAGGGAGCGCATCCTGATGGAATTTGTTATGCCAAATCTGCAGGAGTTTCACTTTCTGCGCCCCCTTTGGCTGCTGGCGCTGATTCCGATACTTCTTTTTATCCTGGCACTGTGGCGGGTGAACACCTCGGTTACCGCCTGGGATCGTGCAGTAGACCATAAGCTATTGCCGTTCCTGCTCGATCGCAGCAAAAACGCAGCGCAGCGTACGCCTCTGGTATTACTGGCGGCCAGCTGGTTTCTGGCAGTTATTGCCTTGTCCGGCCCGGTCTGGGAAAAACTGCCGCAGCCGGTGCAGCGCCGCGAAGATGCACTGGTTATTATCCTGGATCTGTCCCTGTCCATGTTCGCTCCGGACCATCTGCCCAGTCGCCTGGACCTGGCCAAACGCAAATTGCGCGATATTCTGGCTCTGCGTAACGAGGGTCAAACTGCACTGGTGGTCTATGCCGGTGACGCGCACACGGTGACACCGCTGACCGATGATGCGGTTACCATCGAAGCCCTGGTGCCGTCACTAAGTCCCAATATCATGCCGCTGTTTGGCAGTAACCCGGTAATGGCTATCGAGCAGGCAATAGGATTACTGCGGGATAGCGAAGCCCAACAGGGCCGTATTCTGTTAATGACTGACGGCATCAGCGGCTTTGCCGAAGAACAATCGATCACCAACCTGATCGCAGAAACCCCTTATCGACTGCTGGTGATGGGCATTGGCACCGAGGAAGGGGCGCCGATTCGCACCAGCGATGGCGGATTCCTGACCGATGCCGATGGCCAGATGGTCATCGCCACTCTGAACCGGAATCTGCTGCAGTCCCTGGCCAACCGGAATAACGGCCGCTACCACGATATACAGTTGTCAGACGCCGATGTCAGTGCGCTGCTGGCCGACTACAATATCCTCGATGAAGACCTGGAAGACGTGGAAGAAGAATTCGATATCTGGTACGAACCTGCTCCCTGGCTGCTGTTGCTGATCCTGCCCCTTGCAGCACTGAGTTTTCGTCGCGGCTGGTTATTTACCATCGTGCTGGTCGTGGGCGGCGGCACCCTGTTTCCATCACAGCAGGTCTATGCCTGGGAATGGAAGGATCTGTGGCAGACGCGCGACCAGCAGGCAACGATTGCATTTGCATCCGAAGATCATGCGCTGGCAGCGGCGCTGTTCGAGTCACCCCCGTGGCAGGGTGCTGCCAGTTATCGCGCGCAGAATTACGAGGCCGCGATCGCTGCTTTTAGCGCCGACAATACCCCGGATGGCAACTACAATCGCGGCAATGCCCTGGCGTTGACTGGCAACTATATGGAGGCAATCGCCGCCTATGATGCAACATTGGGCGTCCAGCCTGATCATGCAGATGCCATTCACAACCGGGAAATAGTGGTTCAGCTGCTGCAACAGGAACAGCAGGAAGCCGGCGAAAATGAGGGTGATCCCAGCGATCAGGAGCAAAACCAGTCTGGCGAACAGGAACAGGATCAGCAGGAAAACCAACAACAGCAGGATCAGCAGAGTCAGGAAGGCAATCAGGAGCAGGAGCAGCAGGAACAACAGAATCAGCAGGCTCCCGAGGATCAGGAACAATCCGAAAGCAACAGCGAGCAGAACACGCCCTCGGAGAGCAGCAATGAGGAATTCGAGGAACAGCAGTCAGTCGAACAATGGCTGCGTCGCATAGAAGATGACCCCGGTGAACTGCTGCAGCGAAAATTCCGCTTTCAGTATCGCCAGCGCCAGTTGAATGGCACCTCTAACAATCTGCAAAGCGGAGGACCAATCTGGTGAGCCTGGTGAAAAGGACTTTTGCTCTCATCGTATTATTCCTTGTCACATTGGTGCCGGGATTTGTTTTGGCCCAGGAACCCACGGTAGAAGTCAGTATCGACCGCAACAATATTGCCCGCGGCGAAACCCTGACCCTGACGATCCGCGTCTACCAGCAGCGTCAGAACATCCAGCTTGATCTGTCCCCGCTCACCGAAAACTTCGACATCCTCAGCACCCGTACCTCCAGCCAGATTCGCAGCATCAATAACCAGGTGGAATCCTGGGTGGATTACATTGTTACCTTGTTTCCCACCCGCGAAGGTGATCTGGAAATACCGTCACTGAACGTAAACGGTGAGTCTACCGCGCCAATTCCCATTACAGTGGTGGACGCGGGACCCAATTCCAGCCAGGGTGCCAACGAACTGTTTCTGGAAACCGAGGTCAACAAGGAATCGGTATTTGTGCAGGAACAGCTGCTTTTCACGATTCGTCTTTATTACACCATCAGCGGTATTCGTAATCCCCAGTTCACCGAACTGGAAATGCCGGAAACAGTCATTCAACTTATCGGCTCTCCCAATCAATATGAAAAGCTGATCGATGGTGTACGTTACGGGGTCTATGAAAAGCGTTATGTAATTTTTCCGCAGCGCAGTGGGCCACTGGAAATACCGGATATCCTGTTTCGTGGCGAGGTCACCGACGGCTCCAGTAACTTCGTTTTCCGCAACCTCAATACTCAGCGCGTCACCGCCTATATCGAAGGCACCACCATCGAAGTGATGGAAAGGCCGGTCGCCACCCAGAATCTGGATGTATGGCTGCCAGCGGCCTCGGTACAACTCGAGGAATCCTGGAGCGGTGATCTGGAAAACCTGAAAGTGGGCGACAGTATTTCCCGCACTGTCACACTCACTGCAGAGGGTCTGGACGGCGCCGTACTGCCACCCTTCAGCCCCGCCAGTGTTGAAGGCGTAAACCTCTATCCCGATCCCCCGGATGTCCAGCGTACGTTTATCGAAGGCCGCATCGTCGGTACGCGGGTAGAGACCACCTCAATTGTTCCTCGACGCGACGGCAGCATTGAAATTCCGGCGATTGATGTTCCGTGGTGGGATATCAACCTCAATGAACTGCGCACTGCCACCCTGCCTGCCACGCGCTTCACCATTGCTACCGTGACCGGCCAGGTACCGGCGGAACAGTCTGTCGCATTTACCGGCAATGTGTTTGAAGAGGAGCTGGTCGCGCCGGTCCTGGATCAGGAAATGATTGACCAGCAGGCGCAGACGCAGACATTGAATATGCCTGTAGTGTTGTTCAATTCACTCATTGCCATGGCCTTCGCGATCGTGTTCCTGAGTGTTTACCTGATCATCGTACGCAAGATGCAACTTGAACCGGGACAAATGCTGCGAACCTGGCTGTACCGGCAAAAGCAGAAATTTGATCCGCGCAATAACGAGCGGGTGGCGTTCCGGCAGCTCGGCAACGCTATTGACAGGACTGACCTGCATGCATTGCGAGAAGCACTGATCGTCTGGGCTGCACATCATTACGCGCCGGGGCGGATTCTGAGCATGGACGATATCATTCGCCGCAACCAGGACCGGGAGCTGGGTCGCTTCTGCCTGCAGATTCAGACCGCGCTCTATACCGCCTCCAGGACCATCGAGCTGGATCGGGCAAAACTCAAGACTACGATCGCCACCATGCGCAAACAACAGACCCGGATTCGCAAAGAAGCGCAACGCCTGGCCCCCTACCAGTTGCCACCGCTTTACAAACTTTGACCGGGGACTTGGGGACACTTATAACTTAA
>JBBDXV010000145.1:0-1028 GCA_040902165.1 Pseudohongiellaceae bacterium | reverse complement strand
AGTTAATAAGTTAACGTGCGCCCTTGCGCTACCATCCTTGTCCACGATCGTTAACTTATTAACTGAAGTGTCCCTACCTCAGGGGAAAAATTCCTGGTTGGCTTCGGCGATGGCCATGTAATTGGCCTTGTATTCCGGTAACAGATAACCTTCGGCGATCAGCTTGTCGGTGGCCGCTTCATATTTCGCAAGATAGTCGGCAAAAGTGGGGTACAGGCCGGCGATGCTGTTGCGCGAATCCCGTGACTGTACCGCCTGTGCAGTGTTGGCAGGAAAAGGCAGATAACCGCCCGCCAGCCTTGCCAGCTCGGTCTCGGCACCGGTAGCCGGCGCGCGCAGATTCCAGGGCACGAAACTGGCCAGGGGTACCTGGGTCAAAGGTGACAGTACCGTGCTGGTGGCGGAATCATTGTTGTCAGCATTGATGGCTGGTACCAGGGCGACGTACCACTTGTCGGTATTCGCAGGATGCATGTCGATAATACGCTGATCCATCCAGCGCGGACCGTAATCGGCATAACCCACCTGGTACATGGCCTTTGGATGATTGATACCTGGTACCGGATGCCAGGCATCAGGGTTAATCCGACCATTTGCAAGATGTGAGGCAACCAGGCTGCCGTCAGCGATACGCGGATAGCGGCTGGCTGGTGGTTCAATGTCGTCGGCCAGCCACCTGTGCATTGCCACCAGCAGTGTGTCTTCAAATGGCGCCCACATATTCGGATTACCGGCGAGCTGTCCACTGGTCGGCGGACGCGGTCGGCCGTTGCCCGAACCGTGTTGCGAGCCGCCCAGCGCATAGAAACGAACCTCATCGGGAATCTGTGCATCTTCGGTGCCCAGGGGATCGGTGTGAGGCAATGAACCACCGCGCAGCCAGTACTCATTGGAAGTCTGAATATGCATGATCCTCGGTGCAGTGCCAGTGTCCCTTGCCTTCTGCAGTATGCTGTCGGTTCGCCCGCTAAAGGGATCAGTGCTGTCACCATAGGTAAACGGAAACAGATCATTGGGGAAGAGCAGGT
>JBBDXV010000144.1:0-1030 GCA_040902165.1 Pseudohongiellaceae bacterium | reverse complement strand
GGTTTACTGCCCGGTTTACTGCCCGGTTTACTGCCCGGTTTACTGCCCGGTTTACCGCCTGGTCTACTACTCGGCCTATTAGTTGCTTTTTTGTCAGGTTTTTCAGCTGCCTTGCCTGCGCTCTTCGCCGGAGTCTTCCCGATTATTCTCCCGCCCGGCTTGGCGGTCCCGGAACGTCTGGTATTGGTCACTGCCTGTGCTTTATTCTTGCGCAGCCGCCGCTGTCTTGCCACCTGTTCGGGTTTGAGATCGACTTCGTCACTGGTAAACGGATTTTCATCATTCTTCAGTTGAATGCGAATCGGCGTACCTTCCATACGCAGAATCCTGCGGAACGATTTCTCCAGATAACGCACATAGTGATCCGGCAGTTTGTCGGTCTGCTTGCCATGAATAACTATAATCGGCGGATTGTGGCCACCGGCATGCGCATAGCGCAACTTGATGCGGCGACTGTCGATGGTCGGCGGCGCATGATCTTCAACTATGCGCTGCAGGCTGCGGGTCAACAAATTTGTCGGCAGCTTTTTCTGTGCCGAATCCCAGGCCGCATGAATGGACTGGTATAAATCACCCACCGCAGTGCCATAGCGGGCGGAAATAAAATGTATCCTGGCGAAGTCGCAGAAAGCCAGACGCCGTTCGATGTCGACCCTGACCCGGTCTTTTTGATCGATGGTCATGCCGTCCCATTTATTGAGCGCAATGACCAGGCCCCTGCCCGACTGGATCACATAGTCCAGCAAGTGCAGATCCTGATCCACTATGCCTTTGCGGGCATCCATCAGCAGCACGACGACATTGGCATCGTCTATCGCCTGCAGCGCTTTTACCACGGAAAACTTTTCCACAGTTTCTTTGGTCTTGCCGCGCCGGCGAATACCGGCCGTGTCTATCAAGGTATACTTTTTGCCGTGTCGTTCGAACGGGATATAGATGCTGTCACGCGTGGTACCCGCTTCGTCGAACACCACCACCCGGTCCTCACCCAGCATGCGATTGACCAGGGTGGATTTGCCAACATTGGGCG
>JBBDXV010000143.1:0-1030 GCA_040902165.1 Pseudohongiellaceae bacterium | reverse complement strand
CATTGTCACGTCAGTACATTGCTTTTAACAAGAAACAAATTGTGACTTGCGATCAGGCTTCCTTCAGAGACGACAAACCGGACTCAGACCATGTTCATTAAGGCTGCTATCCCGCCACCAATCACCAGAATTACATTGGGAACGAACGATAACATAAACCCCAGACTGCGTTTCTTCGGGTCGGCGACATAGGCGCGCAGATAGACTATCCGGCCGACGATCCACACCAGACCCAGGATCGCTGCATAGTTGGCATTGTAGTAAAAACCGAACAAAACCAGCCCCGGCAGCAACATCATCAGACTCTCCTGGGTGTTCATCTGAACGCGAAAATAACGTTCAAAGACCGGATGCCCCGTGGTTGCCGGTGCTTCGATACTGTATTTCCCTCGCGCCCAGCCCACCAGCATGCCGAACACGGTGTACTCGATCAGCGCTAACATGATTACGACTGCGACTGGTTCCATATAAACCCCCTATTTTGATTGGATTGTTTTGTGTCGGTGATAATTTCGATGCGTTCCTTTCAGCCGCTTTGCGACCCCATCGCCTCTGCGGCAATCACCTGCTCGAGATAGGCTCTCGCATTGGTGGCATGTAACGGGGAAAAACGGACATCCGGGTGCAGATCCCGCATACGCTGATTCAAAAGACCGTGAGCCGAATAGATCAGCGCGTCCTGGATAATATTGTCGGAATCACATTCCCGTGCCAGCTTCAGCAGCCGGTCGAAGGCAACGATAAAATTATCGGCATGACGACGGCGAATCTCTGTGCCGTAAAACAAATCCTTGAAATCGACATTGTCATCCACCGCCGGCAAGGTAAGAAATCGCCGCGAAAACACCTCTACATCCCCGTTGGCGAACTGTTTCCAGAATTCATTGATCTCCTCCATCGTATGGGCGCTGTTACCCACCGGGCTCTGGCTGGAGATATACAACAGGCCGGAAATGCCACCGAGCTGTTTACGGGTGCTTTCCGAGATCTTGAAAAAGGTTTCCTGGCGCGCGTTGAGCTCGGTGGCGGC
>JBBDXV010000142.1:0-1031 GCA_040902165.1 Pseudohongiellaceae bacterium | reverse complement strand
CCGTCATCAATCGATTGTTTCAGGCAATCGGCCGCGACAACACCTTGCCGGTTCCGATCCGCGAACTGATTACCCGTTGCCATATCGCAATACTGAAGATTGCGCTGGCGGATCCGGAATTCTTCGTTAGCGACCAACACCCGGCGCGGGTATTGCTGGATGAGATGGCGCTGGCAGGGTTGACCTGGATAAGCAGTGACGATCCGGGTAGCGATCCGGTGTACCAGCAGGTACTGAGCACGGTGAACAAACTGGTCAGGAAAGGCAAGGCAGATGACAAGTTCCTCGACCAGCTGATCGACGAATTGCGCGCTTTTCAAAGCAAACAGAAAGGCGGTCACCGGGCGCTGGAACAGCGCATCGTGGATGCTGAGGAGGCCAATGAACGCCTGCAGCATATTCACGAATTTGTCACGGCCAAGATCAATGAACGATTACTGAAGCAGGAGATGGATGTTTCCATCCGTGATCTGCTGGATACGCATATCCATCAGTTTCTGGTGAAACTGGTGTTGCGCGAAGGACCCGGCGGCGCCGCCTGGCGCGCGGCAATGAATACTGTTGATATTCTTATCTGGACGGTACAAGCAGACAAGAAAGAAGGTGACCGGCAACGTTTTGAAAAAATCAACGCCAAACTCCTGGCCAACCTGGACAAGGTTCTCAGTATTGCCGAGGTTGCCAAGACCCGCAAAACCCGCATCATGCGACAGCTGAAACAGGTTCAGGATTACACCTTTCATGTGGCGGCTGAAAAAATCAAACAAGGCATAGCACCGGCGGCCGAAACAGCACCGATTGTTACCGCACCCGGTGCCGACAGCTTTACCTTCATGTCAGCGGACAGTCAGCCGCCCTTGCCGGCTGATGACAAGCATCTCAAGCAGGTGGATAACCTGCCTATTGGCGTATGGCTGGAGTTCCAGGCCGAGGCAGGGCAGGGACTGCGGTGTACGCTGGCGGCCCGCATCGACAGTATCGACAAGCTGTATTTCGTCAACTCACAGGGTGTAAAGGTGGTAGAGACTTCA
>JBBDXV010000141.1:0-6435 GCA_040902165.1 Pseudohongiellaceae bacterium | reverse complement strand
GCTGATCTTGGCTTTGCCTATTTCCAGTCCTACCTGGTGGTGGATTTTATTGCCAGTCAGTTCGGGTTTGAAAAAATAGTGGATCTGGTCAAGCAGTACGCCTTTATAAAACCCGAGGACGAGATGTTCCTTTCCGTATTCGATCAATCAATGGAAGAGTTCGATACTCAATTTCGCAATTGGGCAAATCGCCGGGTGGAAGAAATCAATGTATTTGTGCATACCGAAGATCTGCCTGATGAAGGTGAAGGGCACGGTCACGGTGTGCGGGAAAACTCCAGCGCGATACTGGCAGAGCTGTATAACAATGCCTCCCTCAGGCAGCACATGATGCAGCGAATTCAGGATCAGCCCAGGGATTTTCAGGCCTACCTGCAGCTCGGTATCGTGCTGTTCAAGGAACAGAATTATGAAGAGGCCAGGTTTTATCTGGAGATAGCGCATGACCTGTTGCCCGACTATACGGGCTACCCGAGTCCACCGCTGGTACTGTCGCAGATTTATCAGCAGGAAGGTAATCGCAGCGCCCAGTTAGAACAACTGGAAGTGCTGCTGCAGAATCAGCAACATGATGTGGATTCGGCACTGATTCTGGCCGAGGCCGCGCTGCAGGCAGAACAGCTGGAGCGTGCCGATTATTACCTGGATCGGGCGCTGCAGGTCGATCCCTATCGAATTGATGTCCATCTTCTGAAGGCCCAGTACGCAGAAAAAGCGAATGATCCGGCGCTGGCGGTTACCGAGTATGAAGTACTGGTAAACCTCGATCGCAATGACCCGGTGGAAGCGCAGACCAATCTGGCAGAAGCCTATTTGCGTAATGGTCAGTTCAATGAAGCACGGCAGAACATACTGAGCGCGCTGGAAACCGCGCCGAGTTACCGGCGCGCCCAGCAGATTCTTTTACAAGCTGTAGACAGCAACAACCAGCGCCAGTGAGAAGCAGTATGCCCGCAGCAATACCTCACGGTTTACTAATCCTGCTCCTGGCCGGATACCTGAGCCTTGGTACTTCCGGGGTATACAGCCAGCAGCGTGGTGAGGTGCTGGTATTTGGCGAGGATCAGGATCTGTCAGTCTATGGCACGGATATCACTGAATTTACCTGGGTGCGCGGCCGCTACACCAATTATGCCGGAGGTGCCCGAGGCGGATTTGGTGGTCGCGGTGGTGGCTGGTGGGATACGGACTATCCGGATGCTGACCAGAATTTTTTAAGGGGAGTCCAGCGTTACACCAATGTCGATACCAATCCGCGCAATCATATTTACCTGGATCTTACGGATCCGACATTGTTTGAGCATACCTTTCTGTATATGAACTGGAAGCGTGTTCCCCCCGGTTCATCCTATAGTGGTCCCAATTACAACCCGGAGGAGATCGAGGCCCTGCGCGAATTCACCGCGCGGGGCGGTTTTATCATGGTAGATGATTTCTGGGGTGAGGCGCACCTCGATGACATGTTCATGGAAATCGGCAAGATCTTTCCCGAACGCGAAATCGTTCAGCTGGATACCAGCCATGAGATATTTCATACATTCTTTGATATAGAAAAAATTGCTCAGGTACCCGGGCGCATGGTGACCTGGGATCGTGGCAATTACTTCAATCTGGATGATCCGAATTATCCACCGGCTGTGTACGCGGTCATGGATGATGACGGCAGGGTCATGATGGTAGCGAATTACAATACCGATCTGGGTGATGGTTGGGAACACACGTTCTACAAACCCTTTCCGACGTTTTACAGCAATGAAGCTTACAAGATAACCATCAATTTTTTGATTTACGCGTTTAGCCATTAACCACAGCAGGAATAAACCATGGCAGATATAGCAGAAGTAGAAACAAACCTTGCCGGAATCGACAGCCAGGACGATCTCTCTCTGGTGAAGAAAATGCAGGATGGCCGGGACCAGATCGTCAAGGAAATCCGCAAGGTCATCATTGGTCAGGAAGCGATCATTGACGAGCTGCTGATCGCCTTGTTTGCCGGCGGGCATTGCCTGGTTACCGGGGTACCGGGGCTCGCCAAGACCCTGCTGATCAAGACGGTGGCGGATATTCTGCAGGTGGATTTCAGTCGTATCCAGTTTACCCCTGACCTGATGCCTGCCGACGTGGTCGGTTCGGAAATTGTTTCGGAAGAGAATGGCAGACGCCAGATGCGCTTCGTCAAGGGTCCTATTTTTACCAATATCCTGCTGGCCGACGAGATCAACCGGACTCCGCCGAAGACACAGTCTGCGTTGCTGGAAGCGATGGAGGAAAAACAGGTCACTGCAGCCGGGGTGACCTATCCGATGTCCGCGCCTTTCTTTGTACTGGCAACCCAGAACCCGATCGAACTTGAAGGGACTTATCCGCTGCCGGAAGCCCAACTGGACCGCTTTATGTTCAAGATTGAATTGGGCTACCTGTCTGAGGCCGATGAAGTTACCGTCGTCAGCAATACAACCCAGATTCGCGATACCGTGCTGTCTCACCCGATCGGTGGTGAGGACATTCTCGAGTTCCAGCGAATCGCCAGGCAGGTGCCGGCGGCACAGGCGGTAGTGCAGTATGCCGTGCGGCTGGTACATGCCAGTCGCCCCCAGACTCCAGGCGCGCCGGATTTTGTGCGCGACTGGATCAGCTGGGGAGCAGGAATCCGGGCATCGCAAAATCTGGTGCTGGCAGGCAAGGTGAGGGCGTTATTGCTCGGTCGTTACAATGTCTCTTACGGAGATATCCGGGCGCTGGCGGCGTCGGTAATGCGACATCGAATTCTGCTTAATTTTCACGCCGAGGCGGAACGGATTACCACGGACGAAGTGGTTAGACGCCTGCTGGAGTCGGTACCTGCGCCTGCCGGCGATATCGGCTAGGCAATTGGAATCCACGCTGCTATGAGCGATAGTCTGAATTTTCTCGACCCCAAGATACTTGCCAGTGTCGACAATCTGGAATTGCGTGCCCGTGTCGTGGTGGAGGGTTTCCTGTCCGGGTTGCACAAGAGCCCGCACCGCGGTTTCAGTGTCGAATTCAACGACTATCGCCATTATTACACGGGCGATGATATGCGCCATGTGGACTGGAAGCTGTATGCCAAGACTGAAAAATTTTATATCAAACAATATGAGGATGAAACCAACGTTCGTTGCTATATTGTGCTTGATGCCAGCGCCTCCATGGACTACAGCTCCGGGGGAATTAGCAAGCTGGAGTACGGTCGTACCCTGGCTTCAGCGTTGGCCTACTTTATCATGCGGCAGCGTGATGCTGTCGGGCTCATCACATTTGATAACCAGATTCGCGATTTTATTCCGGCACGCTGCCGGCAGCCACATCTGATCCGCATCCTTCGCACGCTTGCAAAGCTGGAAACCGGCTTGCATACGGATGTGGTCAAGCCACTATCGGATCTGGCCGGGCATCTGCGCAAGAAAAGTGTGGTCATCCTGATTACCGACATGCTCGACGATGAGAATCGGGTAATAAGCGCGCTGCAGAATCTGCGCTCCATGGGAAACGATGTGATTACATTCCAGCTGATCGATGACGCCGAACTCAATTTTCCATTCAACGAGGCCTCGGAGTTTATTGATCTGGAAAATAATGAATCTTATATCACTTCTCCGGCTGCCATTCGCAATGCTTACCTGAAGAATCTACAGGTCTTTCTCGATTATTGCCGCAAGCAGTGCCAGAGCAGTGGCGTGGATTACTGTCTGATGAATACCAGTCATCCGCTGGATCAAGCCCTGTCTTCCTATATTTCCAAGCGCGCCAAGAGTTTTTAAATGGTCTTTCTTTCGCCACTGTTTTTATTGGGACTTTTTGCCGCGCTGATACCGATCGCGATTCATCTTATCCGCAAGGAAAAGCCCCCTAAGCTGATGTTCAGCACCATTCGTTTTTTGAAGAAAACCTCGAAAAAACTGGTGTTGTTCCAACAGATTCAACAATGGCTTCTGTTGCTGTTAAGAGCAGCATTGATTGCGCTGCTGGTTTTCGCCTTTGCCCGACCGCTGTTCAATCAATCAGTGTCGCGCCTGCTGGATACAGAGCCGCAGTCCGTGGTGATCCTGCTTGATGCCTCCATGAGCATGGCTTATGGAGAACGCTTTGATAATGCCAAGGATGCAGTACTCGACCTGCTCGATGCGCTTTCACCCGGTGACGAGGCGGCACTGGTCGTGTTTGCCGCCGGTGTACAATCCCTGCAGGAACTGACCACCGATACGGACAGTTTGCGTAGCACTGTGCAAAACCTGGGACAGCCTGGCTTCGGAGTCACCCGATTCCTGCCAAATCTGCGTCTCGCGGATCAGATGCTGGCCGCATCACGCTATGAGAATCGGGAAATTTTTCTGGTTTCGGATTTCCAGCAGACAGGACTGACTGACGCGGAGGCCGGCTTCAAGCTGGCACCGGGCGTCCGCTTTAATGGCATTGATGTAGGTGATGATGCGAGCTCCAATCTGGTTCTTACCGATGTGCGTTCGCCTGAACAGTTGCTGGAAGGGGTCGAGCAACAGTCAATTCTTGCCAGGGTGAGGAGTACCGGAGCCGTTCACCTGCAGCAGGCGGAAGTTACGCTGTCGGTCGATGGATCCCTGGTTGACCGGCGGCAGGCCGATCTGACCAACACCTCAGAGGCGGTGGTAACCTTGACTGCCGGTTTTGACAGTTCCGGAACCCGGGTCGGTCAGGTTACTGTAAACGGTGATAATTTCAGTGTCGACAACAGCTTTTATTTCACAGTGGATGTCTCGCCACGCATCAGTGTTCTGTTGATAAACGGTGATGCATCGGACAACTGGTATGACGATGAAGGCCATTGGTTCAATCTTGCGTTATCGAGTTCGGATCAGGCTGCCTTTACTGTGCAGTCAACTGAACCTTCGAGCTTCACTCCGTCCATGCTGGCAGGGACAGATGTCGTGGCGCTATTGAACGTCGGAGATTTAAGCGGCGGCCAGGCGCAGGCACTGGAACGATTCACACTTGACGGCGGCAGCCTGTTCATTGCGCCGGGAGACCGGGTAAATCCGCAACAGTTCAATCAGCAATTTGGCAATATCAGCCCGGCGATTCTGGGTACTTCAAACCAGGAACAGCTGGATGATTATCTGGTCATCGCAGACCTTGATCGCCGACATCCCATTTTCCGTTCGCTGACCAATGAATGGTCGGCACGTTTTCAGCGTCACTGGACCATGGAACCCGATTCACAGGCGACGGTGCTGATGCGGTTTGACAATACCGACCCCGCCCTGGTGGAGCGAGACGCGGGCCAGGGTAAAGTGCTCCTGTTTGCCTCTACCATGGACCTTGCGTGGAACAACCTGCCGCTGCAAGGAATGTTTCTGCCTTTCGTGCATGAATCTCTGCGCCATCTGGTTGAGCCGCCAGCCAAGGAGCGAGCTTACCAGGTTGGGCAGGTGATCAATCTGCAGATTGAGGACGCGTCCGCTTCGGTATCTGCAGTCGGACCCGATGGGGCCGCACTGCAAGTGGAAAATGGCGTCGTAACAGTCAATATGCCGGGGATAGTGCGCGCCCGCGTGGACGGCGAGGAGCAATTTTTTGCCGTCAACGTACTGGCGGAGGAATCGAATCTATTGCGCACACCGGTCGCTACGATTCACGACGACATTATTAATCCTGACACCAATCCAATCCCTTCGAGGCAGGTGCGTACCGCACAGTTGATCGCCGAACTGGAACAGCCGCAGCGTGTATGGTGGTGGATAATCGGGCTGGTTATGGCGCTTTTGCTGGTTGAAGCAAGAATTGCCAACCGAACCTATCGTTAGCGGTATTTTCTGACCCCAATTTTTAACTCGTTGAATAAACGAAAGAAAAAATTTTGGTTTGTAATATTACGGTAAATTATCTGTAACAATCAGACGAAATCCGTCGGTTTTGCTGTTGTTTTATCCCGGCTATTGCGCCATATTTGGGTCCGATTCCTGTGAGAATAGAGGCGCTATCCATGTCGCAGCGTACGTGTCGAACTCTTCTGTTTGGTTCCTCTTTTATTGTCGCCACAGCTGGCACTTTTGCCTTTGCCCAGCCATTACAACCGGCTTACGAGACTGTGGTCTTGCAGGAATCCGTGCAGCAGGTGGAAGCTATTGGAGACTATCACGAGGCAATTGAAACCCTTGAGTTTCGTCATGGTGCCTATGACACCGGTCTTTTTGAGCCGCTGCAGGGACTCGGTGCCCAGCTACTGTCAGTTGGTAACCTGACGGAAGCCCGGGCGGTGTACAACCGTGCTTTGCAGATCTCACGCATCAATGAGGGTTTGTTCAATGCCATTCAGGTAGGCATAGTTGAAAAGCTGATTGACATCGACATGGCGTTGGAAGATTGGGAAAGTGTCGACCGTCAATACGGATACCTGGAAAATCTTTTCGGCAGACTTTATGCGGACGATGATCTGCG
>JBBDXV010000140.1:0-6449 GCA_040902165.1 Pseudohongiellaceae bacterium | reverse complement strand
CGCAAACCCATCCTGCTGATCGGTTGCGGAGTTACCTTTGTCGGTTCGCTGTTCTGTATCTTCGCGCCGACGATTGAAACCCTGATTGCCGGACGCATCGTGCAGGCCTTCGGCGGTGCGGTCGGCCTCGTGGTCGCGCGGGCTGTCGTACGCGATGTCTACGGCCCGTCAGAATCGGCCAGAATCATTTCAACGCTGGTGATGGTGATGGTCGTGATTCCGATGCTGTCACCGGCACTGGGCGGTGAACTGATGGTGCGCTTCGGCTGGCATTCGGTATTCGTCGTCATCGGCCTGTTCAGCCTGGTGATGTTCACCCTGCTGGTATGGCGCATGCCGGAAACCCTGAAGGAACCGGTGCCGTTTGAAGGAGTCGTCGACACACTGCGTCTGTTCGGGAAGCTGCTGCAGTCCCGAGTCTTTGCCGGTTATGCGTTCAATGTCGCCTTCGTGTCGGTCGTGTTTTTCAGTTTCATTTCCGCCGCACCGGAGATCATGGTGTCGGTCTTTGGCAGACCAGCCACCGAATACGGCTATTACTTCGTGATGATTCCGGCCGGTTTCATGGCCGGCAATTACATCTCACGCCGTTACGGGACGCGTCTCGGTATCAACAGGATGATCGGGATTGGATCGCAAATTTCCCTGGTCAGCATCGCGCTGGCCCTGCTGCTGCAGGTTTTTGGTCTGCAGCATCCATTGGCGCTGTTCGTTCCGGTGGCGATTGCGATCTTCGGCAATGGTGTCACCCTTCCCAATGCCCAGGCCGGCGCGATCAATGAATTCCCGCGCTATGCCGGCAGCGCCTCGGGCCTTACCGGATTCCTGCAGATGTCATTGTCGGCCGCGGCCGCCCAGATGGTGGCGGTGATATTCAACGGCACCGCGTTTCCGCTGTTGATGCTGATGTTGATTGCCTCGACGATTTCATTGCTGGCGTTCAGGCAAGGGGTTCGCGGGCAGGCGACGCCGATCTAGCGTTAGTTCTCGGCCGGTGGACCGCCCGATAAGTTGTCGCTGCTAATGCAGACCAGCAGGAACTTCCTCTTCTTTATTACCGAAGTCGAAATGATAGATACAGGTTTTCATTGCACTACATCTCCGTATCAGCACGAGTCCATTGTTGCATGGTAAGCCAGGAAAATCCGCCAGCCAGGACTACCGCCACCAACCGCCATATCCAGAGGGTCAAGTGTTCATCAGCAATCCTCATATACCCGAGAGAAGTCACTACCCAGCATCCTATCCATGCAAGTCCGTATTTCAACCTGCCTTCCAGACCCAGGATTACCATCCACATGCTGACACTTAGACTAAGAAAGTAGGCCAGCACTCCAAAAATTAACAACAGTCCAAGTCGATGGGTCTCTGCCCACCATTGCTCAAGCCAGATAACGGGAAACATCAGCAGCAGGGTACGACAAAAACCGTAGTAACGCAGTTTCACTACCTGTTTCCTGAATTCAACACGGCCAGTCACCGGTGACTGGAGATACAGCCGACGCAACCAGGGCACATACATAGGGTGCAGCTCATCAATCGGTTGCAAACTGATGAGGCCCAGCAAAACCACCTCGAAGCTTAAGGATTTTCCCGGATCAACACCGATTATCGCCAGACCTATAAAAATGATGCCAAAACTTACCACGGTGAAATTGGCCCGCATCCGGCCAGGGTCGGTCAGCGCCCAGTTCATCCATCGCCACAAAGGACGCTGTTCCAGCCTGCTCAATAACATAAACCCCGGCTGCAACAGATAGCCGGTTTTGGCCTGTTTCCCAATGATGTTGCTGGTAGCACGCAAGTCAATAATGTGTAACAGACGACCCCATAACATATTCGTGCTGGTCGACCTTATTTCTGCATATCCCAACCATCGGAACCAGAAACCAAACAAGACACTTGCCATAAAAAACGGAACAAAGGTCACGAAGATTTGATGCTGCGCATAGAAAACCTGGAAACTTGCCGATCGAATACTGCCAAATTGTATTTCTATAAAGCTTATCCAGGGTGCAAATACCAGCAGCATCAAAACCAGGCGCGAGGAACTGCGTTTGTGGTTTGCCATGCACAACACGAGGCTGATGCAAGCCAGGTTCCAGCCAGTCACCGTGATGTAAAGCCATAGTCCACCAGGAAGAAATACCAGAGCTGGAATCAGGCTGATCAGACAACACAGCAAAGCAGCAGCCCAGGCAAAATTCCCTGGAAATCCCGGCAACAGTCGCATACCGGACTGTGCCGCAAGCCGATTCAGATAGTTAGCCAACAAGATGAACCATGCCAGAGTTGCAACGATAAATGATATGGCGCCCGGCAGACCGCGCAGTTCGGCAAACGAAAAGACCAGCCAAAACGGGATCAACAGAAATCCAGCAAGAAAGAGTCGCACTTGCCAGGCAATGGACCCAAAGGCCATACGCGCCACGGCGAATCCGGCAAAGATCCTATTGACCGAAGGGTTATGCGCCGAAGTGTTCATGGGCCTATTCCACTGCCTGGTGACTGTCGGCAATCGCGACAAAGATATCTTCCAGGCTCATGGGCTGGACGTTGACGTCGGCCGCGAACTCGCTACGCAAACGCTCCAACAAGTGCGGGGAAAAATCATCCACCACGCACACAGCTTCATCTTCGCTTATGCGCCGGGACAACACGCCATAACTGCCGTTCAACTTGCTGAGATCCTGTGAGGAGCGAACATGCAGCCGTACCACTTTTTCCTTGAGGTCATCGATACCACCCTGAAAAAAGGTTCGTCCGTCCTTGAGAATTGCCACGTCCGCCGCGACACGCTCAATATCCGATGTGATGTGGGTGGAAAACAGCACAGTGCTATCGCGGTCACCATTAATTTCAATCAATTGTTTGATGAAGGCGCGCCTGGCAGCCGGATCCAGGCTGGACACCGGCTCGTCCATCAGCAATACATCCGGTTCATGGGACATAGCCAGCACGATAGCCAATTTTTGCGCCTGTCCAACAGACATTTCCCGGATTACCTTGCGCTCCGGAATCTGCCAGCCAGCTATTAACTGCCGGGTCAGTGCCATATTCCAGTTACTATAAAACCTGGACGTGAAATGAATGATCTGCTCGCCTGTCATCCAGTCACTTAGATCATTGACCTGCGGCACAAAGGCCAGGCGTTGACGCACAGTGTCACTCAATTGGCGACTGGAATCCCCCAAAATACAGCTGGAGCCAGCGCGTGGCTTGAGGAAACCCAACAGGCAATGCATCAGCGTGGTCTTACCACTGCCGTTTTCCCCTAACAACCCCATGATGGTTCCCTGCGCCAGACACAAATCCAGACCATTGAGAACCTGTTGTTCACCGTAGGCCTGGACCAGGCCGTGGGCTTCTATTGCGGGTGTTGTTTTGTTCATCATTGTTACCCCGTTGCTTTCGCTTGCAGTCCGGTTATTTATCTCCGGCATTGCGTAAATGTTTTTTCAGTGCCGACATTAATTGCTCATCACTGACATTGAGTTGTTGTGCTTCCAGTCGCAGCCGTTCCATGCATGCTGCCAACTGTTCCAGTCGATCGCCTAAAGCCAGTTGCAGCTCCTTGCTGTCTGCCACTACCATCCCCAGGCCGCGTCGACGCACCAGCACTCCGTGCATTTCCAGCGCACTATAGGCCTTGGAAACGGTCATCGGGTTCACTTCCAGTTGCTCAGCCAGCGATCTCACCGAGGGCAATTCTTCGCCCGCCTTGAGACTACGGCTGGCAACCAGGCGGGTGATCTGGTCCATCAACTGCCGGTAAATCGGCGTTCCGGCACTGGGAGAAATCTGCAGGTGTAATAGCGTCATGGTTCAGGGTTGGTGCATTAGTGTATTACGCGCACTATACACATAGGAAGAGTAAAAACAAGAGCCAGTCAGAGAGTTACGTATATATCGAAAATTAAATGTTGACATATTCGCGATAGGTGTTAATTTATTAGCACTATGTTAATTTATTCGCAGGTTAGCTGTTGCACAGGCATCCTGAAATCTATAGGGAAGGAAACAGCATCATGACGAAGCCCGATCAATTGAGTCGCCGCGAACGCCAGATCATGGATGTTCTCTACCGTCTTGAGCAAGCCAGCGCCAAAGAGGTGATGGAGAACATGGAAGATGCGCCCAGTTATTCATCAGTACGGACACTGCTGGGTAAGCTGGTAGAAAAGGGTCACATCGAACATCGGGAAAGCGGCTTGAAATATGTTTACTTCCCGCTGGTAGAGCGCCAGGAGGCCTCGCAATCAGCACTGTCCAATGTAATTAAAACCTTCTTCGGGGATTCGCATTATCTGGCGGTGAATTCACTGTTGGATATGTCTATTAACAGCCTCTCCGATGCCGAACTGGAAAGGTTGAATCAACTGATTAAAGCCAGGAAAAGCAGAAAAAAATCCAACAAATAGGTTCTTCAGGAGAAGAAGGCATGGAAATTTCATCTTTATTTAATGATTGGCTTGCGCTGGCGATGACAAGCCCGGCCACCAGCCTGTTGTTTGATCTATTCCTCAAATCAACTGTCCTGTTGCTTGTGTTTCTTGGCATTGGCTATGTTGTACGCAGTTACTTCAGCAGCCGCAGCAGACATCTGCTCTGGTTCCATGCTTTGGCCAGTCTGGCTTTGCTTCCTGTATTACCTCAAATGACCGCATTCATTGGACCGGAGATATCCTCAGCGCCAGCGCTGTTTTACGTAACGGTTCTCCCTTCATCTGTGACACCTGCGACGGCTGTGAACTGGGAAGTTGTGATAATAGCCGTCTATTTATTGCCCTGTGCATGGTTGCTGCTGCGTCTGCTAACAGCCATGGCCAGGTTGCTCATCATTCGACGGGACTCTCTGCCGGTGCAGAACATACAACTGCTTGCACAACTACAGACAACACGTCAGCAACTGGGTATCTCCAGAGATGTGACCCTGCGCTACAGTAATAAAATTGAATCGCCGCTTTCCTTCGGCGTTTTCGCCCCGCAGATCATTTTGCCAACGCAAGCCGAATCATGGTCAGCATCGGTTGTCGCCGATGTGTTGATTCATGAACTTTGCCATATCCGTCGTCTGGATTGGCCGAGTATGGTGTTCAGCTATCTGGTCGCCAGTGTTTACTGGCTGAATCCGCTGGTGTGGCTGGTTCTGAAAAAAATAAACAATGAAGCGGAAAACAGTTGTGATACCGCCGTGCTGCAAGCGGGGCGAAGCGAAACCGGTTACGCTGAGAGTCTGCTGCGCGTGGCCAAAGCCTGTATTCATGCCAACCGCCATAAGCATGCTTTGGTACTGGCGCAAAGCATGTTGGACAAAAACACACTGACATTCCGCATAACCCGCATACTGGAGGAAAACGTGATGAAAGCATCAGACTACAAACAGGAATTCAAAAAAGCAGCTGTATTTCTATCATTATTGTCGGCGGGTTTGCTCACGGCCGTCGGCGCAACGCAGATCGTTTCCGCGCAGACGCCATGGCAGCCCGACACAGAGCAAAAAGCAGATGTAGAAATGCTGCCTCTGCATAGCGAGATTCCGAACTACCCACGTAGCGCAGCAGAAGCGGGTATAGAAGGCTGGGTGCTAGTGAGATTCACTGTGAACGCAGAAGGATCTGTCGATACGGGCTCTATTGAAGTTGTGGATTATGAACCCTCAGAGGTGTTTAACGTCAGTGCCATGGATGCCACTACCCGCTTCCTGTTCAGCCCGCGAGTACGAGACGGGCAAGCGGTAGCAGTGCCTAATGTGCAGTATGTGTTTCGTTACCAGCTTCAGGCTCCAGTGGAGGAGTAATACAGCGCATTTAACTTATATTTTTCTTCAGGAAAGCCATTAATTCCCCATAACGTGTGGCCCAATCCACCGCTATCGTACGCACCTGATTGGGATAATTCAGCACTACACCCGTATCATACAAATCAGTAATTGACAGATCACAGGCAATGTCACTCTGACTGCATACAGCAAACGGAAACACGATCTGGTCCCGCACATGATTTCTATAGCATTTGCAGAGCAGGTCGAACCAGCGCTCACCTGTTTGTCGTGTTCGGGCCGTATCCTTGCGCACGATCCAGGTAGTCAGGGAGGAAAAGAATGTTGAGAAGCGCACGTTCTCTGCGTTGAGCTGGTTCACCAGATACACAATCTCTTCAAAACTCAAGGTACCACTGTAATAAGGAAAGAGAATTTCCGCGATAAATGATTGTCGGTCTGGATGCCTGCATGTTATCCAGTCGCTGTCTTTGCTCAGCAGCTCCTTGCTCCGCAACAGGAACTCCCGGGTAATCTCCCACTTGGGGTCCAGATACACATAACTGTCATAATCCGGAAAAAAGCGATGGGGCATAGTTTTGCCAAAGCGATGCTTGTGCCCATGCAGGTTCGGGTCCAAAGGAAACGATGCATCAATATTGACAGTCTCCCATCCCGGAAACCTGTC
>JBBDXV010000139.1:0-6460 GCA_040902165.1 Pseudohongiellaceae bacterium | reverse complement strand
AGCCGAGATTCAAAGAATCGACCAGTTGTGGAGCGAGTTGCGTTCCCGTTACTGTAACCGTGGTCACTGGTTATTCGGTGCCTTCAGCATAACGGACTGCATGTTCGCCCCGGTTGCGTTTCGCTTCCATACCTATGGGATCAAACTGTCCGATCCGGCAAATGAATACCTCGAGACCCTGCTGGCCCACCCTGCAATGCAGGAATGGGCCAGGTCTGCCAGGGAGGAAGCAGAAATAATTGAGGACAATGAAATCGGGCTTGCCTGAAACTCGCTATTCCAGGCTGACGTACTTCCAGTCTGCGGCACCAAAAAACATTTCATCCCAACTCTGCAATCCCCATGGAACGGATCTTGCCGGGTCCGGATTGGCAGGATTCCGGGATGAGTTGTCAAATGCCCCAACCGCAGTAATAACCGTCCCTGCAGGCACCGGTTTCGGCTGGGCAAAAGTGTAGGCCAGTTGCCAGTTATAGTTGTATCTGGCGATGTTCAGCAATTCCTCTCTGCTTCCGTCTGGATAGTCAGCATAGAATCGCATGCGCTTGCCACGGAAGTGCATATGGGGAGTAAGACTAAAAAGCTGGGCGTCTTTCTCGATAGTAAAGGATGTCTGCATTTCGTAATCCGGGTTATGCGCCGGAATATTGACCCAGGTTGGTGTAAAAATGCAGGCACAATTGCCTACCATGCGCTCCTGAGGAATATAGTCCTCGGGGTAAAACCACACACCTATCTGGCTCTCGTCCACAGTTGCCTTGCCATTGGTCGTATAGTGCATCTGCATGGCAATTCTTGTTCCAGCCTTCAGCAAACCGCCTGTGTTCGGCGGCTCCAGGCGCGGGTCCTGTCCGGGAATATAGGGTGCGATATTGGGTCGATCTGGATCATCGCCTCCCAATAACGACCCGCCCCTTGTGGCTCCAGGTGGAATAATAGAATGCAAGGTATGGTGCAAAACACTGCGGTCGCCCGGAATATACTGGCTCGCTCTAACCCAGCGATCCTTATCAATATCGACGGCGACCGTGACATTGTAATAATCGAGCACACCGGTGGCAGGAATTTCCTGTGGAGGAATTTTGATTATGTAATCCGGTTCCCCGAAAGCCCACTGCGTTTCCGGCCAGGTAAGTTTATGTAACGGGTCCTCGGTGCTGTCATTCGGAGCCCCCGCTGCGATCCAGTGAAGCAGGGTCTGAGAGTCCTCATCATTTAATACCATGTCATTGGTAAAGTTGCCGATATGGGGATCAACCTGTCCCGGTGGCATACGTTTCGTCATCACCACCTCTCGAATCATCGGTGACCACCCCTGCACCATGGTATGACTGTCCAGCGCGAATGGCGCAATGCCGTCCTCTCGATGACACTTGGCACAGTTTTGGGAAATTATCCTGGCAATATCTCGTTCGTATGAGGGGGTAAAACGATCGTGCTGCAGTTTCGCCTGAAACTCGACCGGGTCACCCGACACAGATACCTCGGCGACCGTCACGGGCCGACTTTCAAGTATGGCATCCAGTGCATTGGCCGCTTCGACTCCGACTGGTCCACGGAACAAGATTGAAAAGCTGCGCGGGTCATAAATTATCAGCTCACCGGTCACTCGAACACCCAGAGACTCAGATACCAGTTGGGCATCATCCATTAATACCGGAATGGCAATTCCCAATTGTTGCATAGCTGCTGCGACGTCATCCCGGTCCTTGCGACCCATGGGATTTATCATGAAGAAGGTTATACCTTGCGGCTGGTAACGTTGTTGCAGTTCAATAAACCCGGGTATGGCACTTGAATCTGTGCTGCTACCAATGGCCTGAACCAAAAGGGCAATAGCCTTCTGGTCTGAATACCATCCCATTTGGTGAAAATATCCCCGATCGTCAAGTAAGGAAAAATCACCGATCCGCTCGGCAGCATTAACCATGGACGGAAGGATCAAAAGCAGACCAGCAGCTATTCGCAGACATCTAAGCATGACATTACCCTCCTGGGTTCAACCTTTCGGACCGCATTATTAACTATTCTCCTGCAGAATTGAACAAGCCCCTTTTAATCAGCTATGCTCCCAGCCAGCCAATAACAGCAAATCAAAGGTGCAACAATGACAATGCAGAACACTCCCCTGTTGATGTCCCGAATTCTGGGTAGAGGGGCCCAGCTGGACCCGAATACCGAGGTCGTCACCCTGCAACCAGGTGGGAAAAAACATCGCCAGACATTGAAACAAACCTGGGATCGCGCCAATCAGGTTGCCCAGGCGCTCAGTGATGCGGGCATCAAGACCGGTGACCGGGTTGCCAGCTTCATGTGGAATAACTATCGCCATCTTGAGCTGTATCAGGGCGTGCCGTCTATGGGGGCCGTGCTGCACACCCTTAATATCCGCCTGTCGCCTGCCGACCTGGAATACATAATCAATCACGCCAAAGACCGCGTAATTTTTGCCGACGAAGACCTGCTCCCGTTACTGGAGCCGTTACTGGACAAAATACCCTGCGTCGAGTTGCTGATAGTCTGTCGGCATGGGGAAAACTGCAGGAGCACATTCGGAAATCAGGTGGATTATGAAGAGTTCATCGCCGGGAAAACCACCCATTTCCCCTGGCCCGAAATACCTGAAACTTCACCCATGGGGCTTTGTTACACCTCCGGAACAACCGGCAAACCAAAAGGTGTGATGTATACCAACCGCTCGACTTACCTGCATACAATTACCGAGTGTCTGACTGATTCTATCGGCCTCAGTGGCGTAGACTGTCTGTGCGGAATCGTACCTATGTTTCATGCGATGGGCTGGGGCCTGCCGTTTGCCGCTTCAATGCTCGGGTGCAAACAGGTTATGCCGCATAAATATATGGTACCGGACGCCCTATTGAACCTGATGGTCGAAGAACAGGTAACCATCTCGGCCGGTGTACCGACAATCTGGCAGGGTGTGAGAGCTATTCTTGAAGCCAATCCCGGCAAGTTTGATCTGAGCAAACTGAGTCGGTTGACCTGTGGTGGATCCGCACCTCCGGTTGCCATGATGCGGTGGTATTGGGACAACCTGCAGGTTGAAATGGTCCAGGGCTGGGGCATGACCGAAACCAATCCGCTGGGCACACTGTCACGCAAAACGGCAAAATTTTCGCACCGCGACCTTACCGTAGATCAGCAGTTTGAAAATGTTGCCAAGGCTGGTCTTCCCATGCCTGGCCTGGAAATTGAAATATTCGATGAGAAATGGAACAGGTTGCCCCACGACGGACAGTCAGTAGGCGAGCTTTGCATTCGCGGGCCGTGGATTGCGTCTTCCTATTATAATGATCCACAACCCGAGAAGTTTCATGACGGCTGGCTGGTCACCGGCGATGTAGCAAAAATTGACCCGCAGGAATACATCATTATTTCTGACCGTTCCAAGGATCTGATCAAATCCGGCGGCGAATGGATTTCATCCGTCGATCTGGAAAACCATATCGTCTCAATGAAAGGCGTGAGGCAAGCTGCTGTCGTCGCCCAGCCACATCCGAAATGGGATGAACGGCCGGTAGCACTGGTAATTCTTCAACCCGACGCAACAATAAGCAAAGAAGAAGTACTACAGCACTGTTGCAGCATCTTTGCAAAATGGCAGCTCCCGGATGACATATTGTATGTGGAATCCATTCCTTTGACATCAACCGGAAAAATCGACAAGAAAATCATCCGGGCCCAACTTGAAAAAGAGGGTTATAAACTTCCGGATTTGCGCGGCTGATTCATGCTTGAATGTTGTACCTGAAAATAGGGTCTCCAGGAGACCCTATTTTATGGATTACAAATCAAAATCAATTGGTCGGCGAGTAAGGTTGGCCGTCCTTTTCTGCTCTTCGCGCGCCAGCCAGAATACCAGGCATCGCGTAATTTCCTTCGTGGCAGGCATACTCGAATAATCGTTCTCCGGTTTCATTCATCGGCAGCTCGCCACTCCATGGCCGAGAGTAGTTTTCCGGATCTGTTACAGTGAACTGATAAAGGATTTCACTTTCACCAACGCGGGTAAATCGCTCAATTACATGCATATTGGTTGATCCGATAAAACGATGATCAAGAGATGATCTGAAGGACTGCTGTTGGTGAAAATTGGTTGTTTCCACTACCAAAGTGTCACCCTCATAATGTCCGACTGAATCACCCATCCAGTAATTGAAAGGAGGATTCTGGAATTCCTGGTTCAGCCTGATCACGCGGGCATCATGATTCATTTCGGCCAGCAGTATTACATAATCTTTATTCTGAACTATCTGGGTCATATTGTTGTAAAGCACCGGCAGCTTGGGTGGTCCGCCGGTTGAGCCAAATCCGACCACGCAGCGTTCTCCCAAAGGACGTACTTCCGGTCCATCATAGCTTTCACGTCGAGCCATAGCAGCAGCGAAATTGGCACGACCCTGATCGCTGTAAGGCAGTTTGCCATCCGGCGGATCAACCAGTATCGATGTCCGTACTTCTCCATTGACTACGGCCATATGATTGCCGGGATCCATCCAGAACGTGTTATACCCTCCTACATTGACTCCGGTAGTTGGTGCATCGCGATCAGGATCGCTGGGTTGATAGCTTTCCTCGTTGCGCGCTTGGACCATGGCTTCAAACTGCAAAGCTTCCTCACGAGAAATTACCAGGCGCCCATTATAGCGATCGGCCCGCTCCAGATTCGTCTGGGTCGCAATTGACCAAAACCCTTGCAAATCCGGCGCTCCCCACTCGGTTTTTGGTGCGTCATAGGATTCCTGGGCATACCCGTTGGCGAGACATACGCAGCTGACGAAAAGCAGCGCCGTCCTGGTTAAATCCTGCTTAAACAAGTTCATACTCTCTCCCTCTATAATTCCCGGGCAATTAGTAATTTCATGATCTCGTTGCTGCCACCGTAAATTTTCTGAATACGGCTATCGATAAACATTTTCGCAATCGGGTATTCCAGCATATAACCATAACCGCCGAAAAACTGCAGACATTCGTCGATAATTTCACACTCTTTCTGTGTAGTCCACCACTTAGCCATAGCGGCAGTGGTCGCATCCAGCTTGCCCTCAGCCAGCTTCATCGCACAGTCATCCACAAATACCCGCGCCAGTCGCGCCTCGGTATAACGCTCGGCAAGGCGAAACTGGGTGTTCTGAAAGTCGATGAGACGCTTGCCGAATGCCTTGCGTGTCTTTACATATTCGCTGGTCAGCTGTAACGCCTTTTCCATCATCACGCAAGCACTGGAGGCGATGATCAGTCGTTCCTGCGGTAACTGTTCCATTAACTGAACAAACCCGAACCCTTCTTTTTTACCCAAAAGGTTTTCTACCGGTACCTTTACGTCGGCAAAAAATATCTCTGAGGTGTCCTGCGCTTTCATACCCAGCTTTTCCAGATTGCGGCCGCGAGCAAAACCTTTACCTTCAACAGTGTCTGTTTCAACAATGATAAGAGAAATGCCTTTTGATGACTCAGATGGATCAGTCTTTACCACGACACAAATCAAATTGGCAGTTTGTCCATTGGTAAGAAATGTTTTCTGTCCGTTAACTATGTAATGGTCGTTGTGTCGAACTGCAGTTGTAGCAACTGCCTGCAAGTCTGAACCGGTACCAGGTTCAGTCATCGCAATGGCGGCGACATACTCACCACTCGCCATGCCAGGCAACCATTTTTGCCGCTGTTCTTCGGTACCATAATGAAGTATATAGGGCGCAACGATGCCGGAGTGAACCGAATTTCCAAAACCAACAATACCAGCTCTACCCAATTCCTCCGCAATAACCATCTCGTGCTTGAAGTTTCCGCCACCACCACCGTATTGTTCAGGCATGGAGGCACACAAAATGCCTGCCTTCCCGGCTTTGAACCAAGCATCCCTGTCGACGATGCCCTGCTTCTCCCATTTGGGCATGAGGGGAAGAAATTCCCGCTCATAGAATTTCCGAACCGAAGCGCGCAGGATTTGCAGCTCTTCATCCATCCAGGGACTTTGATAATTTTCAAAAATCATTTTTGCTGTGCTTCCTGGAATGCAGCCTGATTATGCTACCTTGTTCATGCGCTCAATGATCATGGCGTTGGCAGTACCGCCACCTTCGCAGATTGCTACCAATCCGTATCTCCCCTGCCGCCGTTCCAGTTCATGCACCAGCGATGTCATCAATTTTGCGCCGGTTCCGCCCAGCGGATGCCCCAGTGCCTGCGCGCCCCCATTCACGTTCAGTCTGTCTGGATTTGCACCCAGCGCCTTGGCCCATGCCAGGGGCACAGAACCAAAAGCTTCGTTAACCTCATACAGATCTATGTCGTCAATCGAAAGTCCGGCGCGCGCCAAAGCTTTGCGGGTAGCCGGTATTGGCCCTTCCAGCATGATTACCGGATCAGACCCGACTACTGCGAGCGAATGAATTTTGGCCCGCACCTGCAAGCCGTACTTTTTGACCGCCTCTTCGTT
>JBBDXV010000138.1:0-6465 GCA_040902165.1 Pseudohongiellaceae bacterium | reverse complement strand
GAAAATCATGAAACTGCAACAGCTGCGATACATTCTTGAGGTTTCAAAGCAAAACCTGAACATCTCGCATGCCGCTGAGGCTCTCTATACGTCTCAACCGGGGATTAGCAAACAAATCAAGCAGTTGGAAGATGAGCTTGGTGTGGAACTTTTCCATCGGAGCGGGAAACATCTGTCCAGTGTGACAGCCGCCGGTGAAGCCATTCTGCCTCTGGCATCCGAAATGCTGAAGACGGCAAATACCATTAAAGTCGTGGCTGAAGAGTTCAGTAATCAGCGACAAGGAAACCTCTCCATTGCTACAACTCATACTCAGTCACGCTATGTGCTTCCTCAGATCATCAAAAGGTTTATGAATACGTATCAGGACGTTGCATTACATATGCACCAAGGAACGCCGCTGCAGATCGCCGAAATGGCGGCCAGCGGGGTAGCGGACTTTGCTATTGCTACAGAAGCCCTGGCGCTTTTCAGCGATCTGATCATGATGCCGTGCTATCGCTGGAATCGCGCGATATTGATACCCAGGAATCATCCGCTGGCCAGCATCTCAGCCCCGAGTCTCGAGGAAATCGCCCGCCACCCTATAGTGACCTATACATTTGGTTTTACCGGTAGATCCAAACTGGATGATGCCTTTGCACAAAAGGGATTAAGTCCTCGAGTCGTCTTTACCGCGACCGATGCGGACGTTATCAAGACCTACGTACGTTTGGGTCTGGGGATAGGCATAGTTGCGAGAATGGCCTGCGATCCGGTAAGCGATGCCGATCTGATAGCTATCGATGCGGGTCATTTGTTCGCCGCCAGCACTACCAGCATAGGGTTCAGAAGAGGAACGTTTTTACGGGGTTATATGTATGACTTCATGGAAATGTTCGCCCCACATTTAAATCGGGAGCGGATTGACCTTGCGATGAATTGCCCAGACAAGGCTGCGATAGACAAACTGTTCATCGGTATTCCTTTGCCAAGTTATTGAACAAGAACAGGGGAGTAGCAAAGATTCCAGGTAATCTGCTTTAGCTTTTTTTACGAGGGGTTTTTCAGATTACCCTTATGCAGACCGCACTCCTTCAGCGTGGATTCCTCCCACCACCAACGGCCTTCGCGTTCGTGTTGGCCAGGCCGGATGGCCCGGGTGCAGGGCTCACATCCAATACTGACATAGCCTTTCTCATGTAACTCATTGAACGGAATATCAAACATGCGGATGTAGTCCCACACCTGCTGCAATGTCCAGTTAGCCAATGGATTTACCTTTAATAGTGGGCGTCCTGGTAGGGAATGGGTGGTATCGAGTTCAAAGACGTCAACTCGGGTGCGGGTCGGACTCTGATCTCGTCGTTGCCCTGTTATCCAGCCCTCAACGCCGGCCAGTTTCCTTTTCAGCGGTGCAATCTTGCGGATTCCGCAGCATTGCTCGTGACCATCCTGGTAAAAACTGAACAGGCCCTTTTGCCGTACAAAGCTTTCCAGTTCGATTGGTTCAGGAGAGAGGAGCTCTAGGCTAATGGCGTATTGCTTGCGTACCAGCTCAAGGAATCGATAGGTCTCTGGATGCAATCGACCTGTATCCAGGGTAAACACATCAACATCCGGTTTCAGCTTGCTGGCCATATGTACCAGCATCACATCCTCAGCACCACTGAACGACAGGCTCAATCCTGGAACCAGGTCAAATGCCTTGGCAAGAATTTCCCTGGGACTTTTGGAACCGAAATCCGCATTTAATTCCTTAATACTTTCAGTGGATAACATGAGTATTCTCAAATTAAAAGCAGGAGATCCAACGCATGGACCAAGATCTGATTCGGGGGCTTTTTACTCGTTTTTCCCATCAGTCTTTCGGCTTCTCTTTCGATTGCTCCATCGGTCCGGGAGTCGCGCTATAAGGCGCGCCATTCTCGGACATTTGTCTGGATCAGTAAAGTTACTCGGATTTTGGCAGATACAGACTTCGGGTAAGTATGTTCCACGTGGAAAAACCTCAATAAATTTAATCACTTAGACAGTCTAAATGGTGGCCGGATACCAGATGTGCTGTGTTTTTACCAGGGTCGGCCCAGATATAGTGGATCACTGTTCCAATCGACTCCAGCAGAATCTGGTTGTAATACCTCTATCATCTGCTAAATTGTCGGCTTTTTTGCTGAGCCCGTTTGAATTGCCTCTGAGGAGAATCACCGATTGGAAATAGCCTGTCTTGATCTGGAAGGTGTACTGGTACCGGAAATCTGGATTGGATTTGCCGAAAAGACAGGCATCGATGCATTGCGTGCAACGACCCGGGACATTCCTGACTACGATGTGCTGATGAAGCAGCGATTGAGATTGCTGAATGAACACAATTTGGGACTGCCGGATATTCGTGAAGTGATTTCGACAATGGCGCCATTGCCTGGCGCAGCAGAGTTCGTTGATTGGTTAAGAGAGAGATTTCAAGTTGTTATTTTGTCGGATACTTTTTACGAATTTTCTCAACCATTAATGGCCCAGTTGGGATTCCCGACCTTGCTTTGTCACCGTCTCGTTGCCGATGCTGATGGTCGAATTGTGGATTACCGTCTTCGTCAGAAGGATCCGAAGCGCCAGTCAGTGAAAGCCTTTCACAGTCTCAATTACCGGGTTATTGCTGCCGGTGATTCCTATAACGATACCAGTATGCTGATCGAAGCCGATGCCGGAATCCTGTTTCGGGCGCCGGTAAATGTGGTGAAGGAATTTTCGCAGTTCCCGTCGGTGACAGAGTATCTGGAATTGAAACAGGAATTTATCAAGGCCAGCGAGCGACCTCTGAAGCTTTAGCTGGCTTAATTAATGTTTTGCAAGATCCTGATCAGATTATTGATTTTGTCCATGCATTCCTGGAATTCCTGACTGAAATCCGAATCCTCGACGATGCCACCGCCGGCCCAGCAGTAGATCTCATCATTGCGGCAGTAGAGACTCCGGATGGTTATGCTGCTGTCCAGCCTGCCATTGAATGAAAAATATGCAACAGAGCCACAGTAGGGACCCCGGTCAAAAGACTCCAGCTCACTGATGATCTCCATCGCTCTTATCTTCGGTGCACCAGTAACAGAACCGCCCGGAAAGCATTTGGCAAACAAGGAAAAACCAGATTCTGATGTTCGCAATTTTCCGCTTACTGTACTGACCAGGTGATGCACATTGTTAAAACTCTGCAACTGAAATAGAGCATCAACCTGGATCGAACCATACTCACACACTGCACCAAGATCATTGCGCAACAGGTCTACAATCATCAGGTTTTCCGCCTTGTCTTTTTCGCTGTGCTGCAATTCTCTTGCGAGGCAAAGGTCGTCTGACTCGGTGCTGCCTCTAGGTCGAGTGCCTTTGATCGGTTGCGTGGTGACCAGTCCCCGGTCAAGTTTCAGAAAACGTTCCGGTGACAGGCTCAACAACGCTTCCTGATCCCATGCCAGGAATGCACACATGGGGCTGTCGATCTGTTTGAGCAGCTGTAAATACGCGTCGATCGGCTTGCCGGTAAACCGACTGGAGAAACGCTGGGTCAGATTGACCTGGTAGCAATCTCCGTCTCGGATAAAAGCTTTGATGCTACCAAAACCGCTGCGATAGTCGGTCTCAGCCACATCATTAGAAAATTTGTTTACCAATTTGAATTCATTGGGTTTTGGCTGCTGATTATTGATCGCTGCCATTACCTTGTCCCGAGCCTGCTGCGACAACCCCGGTAGAAAGAACAAGGTGCTGTGTTGTGCCTGGTGATCGGTGACGATCGCCCAAAGGTAAATGCCGAAGAAAGCCTGTGTTACCAGTTGGTTACTGGTGTTTGTTAATTCTGGATAACCAACAAATCCGATCGCACCACCGGAAAAGGGCAAGGAAGCCAGCACAGCATCTTTGGTTGCGGCACTGGGCGTGTAGCGTTCTGTCAGTAGGGCAAGAATATCGAAAAAGTTTAACCGCAGTTCCTCAGGCGACAAGTCGGAACAGCTGATGTGGCCATTTCGAACTGTGAGGGTGGCGCTCGGCAAGGCGCTCAGGATTTCCCAACGACTGCCTGGTGCGTTGCCGCCACTGTTGAGAAAAGCAGGATTGGGCAAGTCAGACAATGAACGCATCAGCCTGCTGCGGTCTTGCTGATAGGGAAGGTCAGTGACCGACAATCCGGGGGATTGATTCATTGCCCTGGTTCAATCTCCAAACTGCCGATATTGAGCAGCTCAGTGACCAACCCTGCCAGATCACGGTCCTTAAGCATAAGCTTAATCAGCGGCAGATCCAGCTCGCAGGATGCGCAAAGCTGGCTGATGCAGACAAGGCTGTTAACAGAACAGACGTAACATCTGCCATCCACATACAGCGAAACTTTATTGCGGCTTTTACTATACGCAAATCTGGAAAACGGATTCTTCCGCAGGCCAGTTCTACGGTGGACCATTTGCCTGACTGCCGCTGCTGATACAGGTGGTTCGACTGGCAGTATCTGTTCCGGATGACGCGGTGTAGTGACTTGACACCCGAACCAATGGTTGAAGGCCGGCATATCATCCATCCGCGTCTTTAACATTTTGAACGTGGGGGCCAGCATTGCATTTGATATCTCACCGGACCTGGAAACGGCAGTTTTCAGCGTATCTTCATAACGCAAATCATCCGGCATGGTCTGCGCCAGCTCGTTGCTGTAGCCCTCCAGCATTTCAGCGAAAGAGGGAGCGCGAAAACCCACCGAGTAACAAAGACTGTCGTTCAGCGCGACACCGAAATGCGCATAACGTGGCGGCAGATAAAGTATATCTCCGCTAGTGAGAATGAATTCGCGTCTGGGTTTAAATACTTTGAGCAGTTTCAATTCCGAGTTCTCGCACAGCGCCGTGGTATGCTCGCATCGATTCCCCACCTGCCATTTTCTCGATCCCTTCCCCTGCACCAGAAACACATCATAGTAATCGAAATGTGGCCCTACACCGCCACCCCTGGTCGCAAAACTCACCATGATGTCGTCGATACGCCAGCCCGGCAGGAAATCAAATTCCGCGCGCAGTGACCGCATCGGGGGCCACCACTGATCAACCGCCTGGACCAGCAATGTCCAGTTACTTTCTCCCAGATTTTTGAAATACCGGCTCGTAAACGGACCTGAAGCCTGCTGCCAGCAATGGGCACCTTGATTGGTGACGATGCGCGAATCCACTGCAGCTTCACAGGCCATAGCTGCGAGCGTATCCGGGTCTAGCGGGTCTGCAAATGCGCCATTGGATTTAATCAGCAGGGGCCGCTTCTGCCAGTAATGACGGAAGAATTTTTGATTATCGAAGGTCGGCGCAAACAGCGCGGTGAAATTAGACAAGCTTTACTCAGATCTCTTTTGCCAGTTTAGTAGCCAACCCAATATAGTTCGAGGGGGTGAGCTTGCGGAGCCTGTCTTTCTCCTTTGCCGGAATATCCAGTTCTTCTATAAAAGTCGCAATAGCTGCCTGGGTAATTCGTTGTCCCCGGGTAAGCGCCTTGAGTTTCTCATAAGCTTGCGGCACACCGAATCGACGCATGACAGTCTGAATGGGTTCTGCCAGGATTTCCCAGTTGTTTTCCAGATCTGCATTGATTGCTGCAGGGTTAAGTTCAAGCTTGCCGAGTCCTTTAAGCAGTGAATCATAAGCCAGAAGTGCATGTGCAAAGCCGCTGCCAAGATTTCTCATGACGGTCGAATCAGTCAAGTCCCTTTGCCAGCGTGAAATCGGGAGTTTGCTCGCCAGATGCAACAGGGTAGCGTTGGCCATTCCAAGATTGCCCTCAGAGTTTTCAAAATCGATCGGGTTAACTTTGTGGGGCATGGTCGAAGATCCCACTTCGCCGGCGATGGTTTTTTGTTTGAAGTAGCCCAATGAAATATAACCCCAAATGTCTCTGTCCAGATCTATCAGGATGGTATTGAATCGGGAAACCGTAGCGGCAATTTCTGCCAGATAGTCGTGAGGTTCTATTTGTGTAGTATACGGATTCCACGTCAGGCCCAGCGATTCTACAAACGACTTGCCATGTTTCTGCCAGTCCACTTTGGGACAGGCAAGGACATGGGCGTTGAAATTTCCCACTGCGCCATTGATTTTCCCAAGGATTTCACAGTGTTCTAATTGTGCTGTCTGGCGCCTGAGACGATACACGACATTGGCGAATTCCTTGCCAACAGTTGTCGGGGATGCCGGCTGACCGTGAGTACGTGAGAGCATAGGTTGGGCAGCGAAGCCTTTGGCCAGCTTTGTCAATCGTTTAATAATCGACAACATCGAGGGCAGGATGATTTGCTGCAATGCATTTTTCAACATGAGCCCATAGGCGAGGTTGTTTATATCTTCCGAAGTGCAGGCAAAATGTATAAATTCCAGATGGGGAGTAATCTCCGTTATGGTTGCGGCTCGTTCCTTGATGAAATACTCAACCGCCTTGACATCATGGTTGGTGGTAGCTTCAATC
>JBBDXV010000137.1:0-1036 GCA_040902165.1 Pseudohongiellaceae bacterium | reverse complement strand
TCGGATTACCCCGTCCGAACCGGTCAGAAATTGACATCGATTCCAGTGGCGGCAAGCTGGATTACCCGGAACTTGCAGATTTAAGCCCGTCAACGTCGCCCAACCCACAACCCTATAACATCGTCTGGCTGGTGGCCGAGTCCTGGCGTGCTGATTCACTGAATCCTCGAGTGATGCCCAATACCCATACCTTCGCCATAAACAATCTGTGGTTTCAGGAGCACTACAGCGGCGGCAACGGCACACGCATGGGTATGTTCACGCAGTTCTATGGCATTTACGGCAGTTACTGGTTTGACATGCTACAGACACGAACGCCACCGGTGCTGATGAACTACCTGCAACAACAGGGTTATCAATTCAAGGCCTTTACCAGTAGCGCCTTTACCTACCCGGAGTTTGACAAGACCATTTTCAGTGCCCTGCCCCAGGAATCGCTGGTGGCCTACAGTGAAGGCCATGGCTGGCAACGAGACCAGAAAAATACTACCGACATGATCAGCTTTATTGAAAGTGCCAGTGAACCGTTCTTCACCTTCATGTTTTTTGAATCCTCTCATGCCAACTATTACTTTCCTGATGAAGACATTATCACCTCCGACTATCTGGAAGATTTCAACTATCTCACCACCGATATCGGAGATGACATAAACCGTATTCACAACCGCTACCGTAATGCCACCCATCACCTGGATCGCCAGTTTGCGCGGGTGTTCGATGCCCTTGAACAAAACGGACTGATGAACAACACAATAGTAATCGTCACCGGTGATCACGGTGAGGAGTTCATGGAAAACGGACGTTGGGGTCACAACTCGACATTTAGCCAGCAGCAGATCCGGGTACCGTTGTTACTGCATATTCCCAACGAAGGCGCACAGCGTATTGAAAAAATGACCAGTCATCTGGATCTGCCTGCCACCGTGCTTTCTGTCCTGCATGCCGGCTTGCCCGAAGCGCAATTCAGTTTTGGTATGAACCTGCTGGACCCAGCCTACAAGCGCGACTACACCGTGGTCAGTGACTGGCACGGCAA
>JBBDXV010000136.1:0-6483 GCA_040902165.1 Pseudohongiellaceae bacterium | reverse complement strand
GAAACGATCCGGCAGACTGTGCCGGGAGTCACCAATGTAATTCCGTCACGAATTGTCAAGAAGAACGCCTGGAACCTGGGACACAGCATCAATACCGATGTGGTGGGTACTACCGTGGACTATCCCTCGTCCAGAAACTACAACGTCCGCGCCGGGCGATTTTTCACAAATTCGGAAATGCTGGAGCAGCAGAACGTAGTGGTCCTGAGTGACGAGGTAGCGCAGGCTCTATTCCCCATCGAGAACCCGTTAGGCAAAACCATCAAGATTGATGCCGATTATTACAGTGTAGTCGGGATTATGGAATCGGAAGGTTTTTCCAATCTCGGCACCAATCAGGCGGGTAGTTCAAATGCTGCGCCCAGCCGGGTATTTATTCCCATTACCGCAGCCAAGAGTCGTTTCGGCGAAACGGTGTCACGCCAGACCAGCGGCGGTATGGAAACTGAAACCGTGGAACTGCACGAAGCGATCATTCAACTGGCTGACCAGGAAGGCGTCATTGAAGTAGGCCAGATCATTGAACAGATTCTGGCGCGACGACACAAGAAAGTGGATTATGAAGTGGATGTGCCTCTGGCCCTGATCCGGCAGGCAGAGGAAAGTGCTCTGCGTGATCAGATTGTGGCGGGCGCGATCGCTGGTATATCGCTGCTGGTAGGCGGCATCGGTATCATGAATATCATGCTGGCCAGCGTCACCGAGCGCACCCGGGAGATCGGTATACGGCGCGCGCTGGGAGCCAAGAAGAAGGACATTATCATGCAGTTTCTGGTGGAAGCGGTGATCCTTTCTGGCGTGGGTGGCCTGATCGGCGTGGTGCTGGGTATCATTATCCCGATAGTCATTTCCGTGTTCTGGGATATGACAACTATTGTGACTTTCACCGCACCGTTGCTGGCTTTTTCCATCTCAGCTTTGATAGGCGTGATCTTCGGTATCTATCCCTCCATGCGTGCGGCGGAAATGGACCCGGTCGAGGCCCTGCGCCACGAGTAGAGGTAGGGACACTTATTAGTTAATAACTTAACTCGCGTAAGCGTTTGAAACGATGGCAAATTTCTGGCTGTTTAAGTCCCTAACTTATACATGTCCCTACCGCTCATGGCTATTTAACCTATTGAATACTAAGTATTTTTATGAACTTCTGGCTCGTTAACTTATTAACTTATAAGTGTCCCTACCTCGGTCCTCCCTGCCTCCTTGGGCTTTTGCTGTTGGCGTGGTTCGGAGCTGCTATTGCGCAGACCATGCCACCCAGTGGCATGCCCGAGACCGAAGCCGCCGAGGTCCAGGCTCAGGCCGCCCATACCAACCCCCGCATGCGTTTTCGTCTGCTGAATTCCCGATTCAATCCGCGCCTGCAGTTATGGCGCGAACTCAACGCTGAGCTTGATCAATTTGGTGTGCTGCAATACGAGGCGCTGAAACCTTTGGTTCTGGAGCAGGACATTCCGACTCTGCAGCGCAGCATCTCAGACGGAAGATTGTCCTATGCTCAACTGACAACGTTTTATCTGTACCGGATTCGCCAGTTCGAAAGTGACAATTCCCGCTACCTCAATGCCCTGATCAGCATTGATCCGGATGCGCTTCGACAGGCGCGGTTGCGCGACCAGTTGCGGTCCTCAGGTGCAGTCGAACCACGTGAGGACAGTATTTTCGGCATGCCCATCCTGCTCAAGGACAATATCGGCTTTGCCAGTCTGCCAACGACGGCCGGTGCCCTGGTGTTGCAGGATAACCAAACCGATGATGCCTTTATCACCCAGCGACTCAAGGCCAACGGTGCTGTCATTCTTGGCAAGGCCAATCTCAGCGAATGGGCCTATTATTTCTGTGATGGATGTCCGCTGGGATACAGCGCCATGGGGGGTCAGACCTTGAATCCCTATGGCAGAAAAATCATTGAAAGCGGGGGTTCTTCGTCCGGAAGCGCTGTCGCAGTCGCAGCAAATTATGCTGTCGCAGCCGTCGGCACTGAAACGTCGGGCTCCATTCTTTCTCCGGCAAGCATGAATTCAACTGTGGGTCTGAAGCCGACAACGGGATTGTTGAGCCGCAGCGGCATCGTCCCGATCTCCGGTACTCTGGATACGCCCGGACCCATAGCCCGTTCGGTCACTGATGCTGTAATTCTATTAAATGCAATGGCAGGGTATGACCAGCAGGATACTGCCATGCCCTTATTGAGTGCTGAAGTTGTATTGCAATCCGGGAATGGTTCATTGACCGGTCGTCGTCTCGGATACTTTGCCAATCTGCTGGACCGACCGCTATATCAGGCGGCGTTGGACGGAATGCGAAACGCCGGTGCAATGCTTGTTGAAATTCCACCGACAACGCCGGTGTTGAATAATTTTTCCGAGTTCCTCGGTGCGGAAATGAAACGCGATCTGCCGATCTATCTTGCGCAATCTGCCAATGCCAGTGTCTTCACGCTGTCAGTGGAAGACGTGCAGCAGTTCAATCTCGCTAACCTCGAAAGCAGGGCACCGTACGGGCAGGGAAGGTTTGACGCCATGCAAAGGCTTTCCATGACTGTTGAGGAGCTGGCAAACTTGCACGGCCAATTAAGGAGCTCAGCACTGCAATTGCTGGAAGTTCCGGTGGTCTCATTGCAGCTTGATGCGGTTGTCTCGCTTAACAATGTGCATGCAGCCTTTGCAGCATTGGCCAATTATCCGGCTTTGACAGTACCCGCCGGGTTTACTGATGATGGCACGCCGGTGGGACTTACTTTTATTGCGCCGGCATTCAGTGAACAGATGTTGGTGGATATCGCCCGGGGTTTTGAGGCGCTGGCTCGACAACGCAAAATACCCACAGACTACCAGTAGTTCTCCACTGTGATATGACCTGGCGTGCGGCGCCGGTTCTTGGTAAAACCTCGGGCTTTCAACAATTCCACCGCGTCCTTCACCATATCAGGATTGCCGCACAGCATCAGTTGTGAATGATCCGGATGCAATTCCAGCCCGGTTATACGCTCAAGACTGCCATCAGCCAGTGCCGCAGGAATACGCCCTGGCAAAGTGCCCGGCACCGTCTCGCGGCTGACAAACGCCTGAAAGTGAAAGCGATCGCTATACAGGCGCGCAAACCGCTCGGGCAGTTCAAGGTAGCGCAAATCTGCCTGCGTTCGAACCGCATATACCAAAACGATATTGCGGAATCGACTCCACGGTTCTGTGGTTTTCAGGATTGAGAAAAACGGCGCAATGCCGGTACCGGTGCCGAGCATCCATAAATCGCGGGCATCCGGCACTTCGCTCAGGGTGAAGAAACCGTGCGCCTGCTTTTTTACCCAAAGGGAATCACCGGGGTTCAGTTTGATCAGGGCATTCGACAATATTCCGTCTATGGCGGTATAGAAAAAGAATTCCAGCGGAGATTCATCGGGTGAGCTCAAAAAGGAATAAGGCCGGGCCACCCGTTCGCCGTTGATATCCAGTGCCAGGCTGGTGAACTGACCGGCTGTGTAGGGGTCCACAGGGGCGTCGACCCGTAATGAGAACAGGCTCTCGGTCCAGTGGATGTTTTCTACTACCTTTCCTTCAACCCATTCAGACATTGAGTGTTGTCGCTGGCCAGTTACCGAAAATCAATGGAACTATAGTATGAATTTCTATAGTCTCGGGGCAAGTCGCAATAACAAGTTCAAATTTAATCGAAGTTGCTGCCGGAACCGAGTACAAGGTCTTTGTCTCCGCGACACGCCGTAAATACATCCCTGTAGGCTCGGACGCGGCATCCCTGCCGCGTACGGTCGCTACGTCAAAGACCTTATACTCGATTCCTGGTCATGTACATCTCTGAACTTTTGTTTAAAGGGCGATTAATCATAGGTTCGATTTTGCGATGGACTTGAAGGCGGGAATCCGGTGATAGACGGAGTGACCGTGAGCAGCATGGGTGAGACAAGCGTTTACAAAGCGCAGCTTTGTGCGCGGTCGAACGACAGCCATCTATGATGGCTGGCTGGGCCCGCTGCGACCGAGCCTACATGGATGTATTTACGGCGTGTCACGGAGGCTATCACCGGATTCTCGCCGATCACATGAACCTAAAAGAAGAGGTTTAAAATAATGTCAGCAGTGAGCACCTGGTTTGAAATAGCGCTGTGGAAACGCATTCTGGTTGCGCTGGTTCTGGGCGTTATCGTCGGCATGGTCTGGGGCGAGGGTGCCTTATCGATCAAATGGATCGGCGACCTTTTTATCCGACTGATTCGGATGGTAGTGATTCCGCTGGTGTTTGTGACCCTGGTCTCCGGCGTGGTTTCGATGGGAGATCCGACGAAACTGGGATCACTCGGCGTCAAGACGCTGGCGCTTTATATGGGCACGACTTTAATAGCGATTGTTATTGGATTACTGCTTGCGACGCTACTGCAACCGGGTGCCGGTGTCGATCTTTCAGCTGCCACTCCAAATGCGGTTCAGGAATCGGTGTCGCTGGGAGAGCGGATGATGGGCATCGTGCCGGAGAATCCGATTGCCGCGCTGGCAGAAGGCAATATTCTGGCGATTATTTTCTTTGCCTTGCTGGTTGGCGTGAGCCTGTTGACCATCGGTGAAAAGGGCCGCCCGGTTGCACAGTTTATGGACGCCAGTTCAGAAGTGATGCTGAAAATTACCCACTGGGTCATGGAAGTCGCGCCGTTTGGTGTGTTTGCGCTTATCGCCTGGGTGGCCGGAACCCAGGGCGTTGAAGCCTTGGTGGATGTCATCAAACTGGCGCTCGCCGCAGTGCTTGGGTTCGCAGCGCATACGATCATCGTGCACAGCAGCATTATGAAATTCATGCTTGGACTGTCACCGCTTAATTTTTTCCGTGGCGCCAGAGATGCGATGCTGGTGGCGTTTTCCACTTCATCCAGCAATGCCACATTGCCGGTGTCCATGTCAGTTGCCGAAGAAAATCTGGGAATCAAACCGATTATCGCGTCTACCGTATTGCCGTTGGGTGCGACGATCAATATGGATGGCACCGCGCTGTATGTGGGAGTTGTGACCCTGTTTGCTGCGCAGGCTTTCGGCATACCATTGGACCTGGCCGACTATCTGATCATTGCCGGTGCTACCGCACTGGTATCAATAGGTACAGCGGGTGTACCCGGGGCTTCCCTGTTTCTGATGGCGGCGGTAATGGAAACCATTGGTATAGCGCCTGACCAGATAGCACTGGTGATAGGATTCATCCTGCCATTCGATCGCCCGCTGGACATGTTGCGGACCGTAGTCAATATAACCGGTGATCTGAGTGTGGCCACCGCTGTGGCTAATTGGGAAGGGGAGTTTGATCGCGAAGTCTTCGATCGACCAATGAAGTATTAGTAGAGGTAGGGAGGTAGGGAGGGGAGGTAGGGACACTTCAGTTAATAAGTTAACGATATCTGATAGCCAATAATGCCAGTGAACAGGCCGTTAACTTATTAACTAATAAGTGTCCCTACCTCGTTTGATCGGCCGCTCAAGTATTAGGTTTTGGTGGGGCAATGTAACCACATTAAATCTGCCACCCATTTTGATAAGCATACTCCACTGCACGTGCCAGACCATGCATAATAGGAAGCAAGCAACGCTGCGCACTGGATCACTGTTATGAATATTCCGAGTTATGGACTGACAGGACTGCTCTGTATCGGCACTTTGGCACTCCTGCCCGCCAGGTCAAGCGCGCAACTTACTGAGGACTGCGCTGCCACTGCAGAGAATCTGGCCTTCTGGCAGGAAGTCTACAACAATCGGGAAGACACCCGGATCGTAGCCGATGCCCTGTCCTACGACCTGCTGCCATGCCTCGGTGCGGCCAATA
Source organism: Pseudohongiellaceae bacterium (assembly GCA_040902165.1). GTDB lineage: Bacteria > Pseudomonadota > Gammaproteobacteria > Pseudomonadales > Pseudohongiellaceae > NORP240. Next base: position 663 of record JBBDXV010000136.1, on the reverse strand, counting down.
GTGAATTGCGCGATACGTACGGTTATGGACTCTACACTTATTGGTTGCGGAGCGATCGCCTGTCGGTTGAAACCCGTACCTTTCTGCTGCATACCCTGACCGACAATCTCAAAGCATCGAACAGCCTGCTGCGTTCATTCTCTGCGTTGATTCTCAGTGAACTGCTGCGCGCCGATGCGATGGACCCCTTTATCCCAGCTGCTGCTCGCGCGGTGTTATTTGATGCCACCCGCGTTGCCCTGGCCGCCGAGAACGACTACCGCGGACTGGATGCTGAACTTGGCTGGGTGCATCCCATTGCCCATATGGCGGATGTGTTGTGGCGCCTCGCGCTACACCCTGCATTCAGCGCCATTGAGGCACGCGGGATTCTGCAGCTGGTCCGTACCCAGGCAGCAACAGATGAAGCCGCGTTTCGCAACAATGAAGGCGATCGCCTGGCACGGGTGATCGCAGTATTGATTCGAACCGAAGTACTTGGCGAGCAGGAAATCGTGACCTGGTTAACGGGGTTTGAGCTACGCCTTGACGGCGAGGCCTGGGGGACTGTATTTGCCAGCACGGCAGGCATGACAGAACTGCATAACACCAAATTGCTGGTCCGCGCACTCTCCGACCAACTCGAAGGGGTAGAGTTGCACGCAACCATCACAACCACACTGC
>JBBDXV010000135.1:0-1043 GCA_040902165.1 Pseudohongiellaceae bacterium | reverse complement strand
TCGGATTGCTGCATATCAGGAAGCGACAACATTGCGCGCGCATGTCCCATTTCCAAATCACCATGTTCAAGCATCTTGCGAACGTCATGAGAAAGACCGATTAATCGGATCAGGTTGGTGACACTGGCACGTGACTTGCCGACCGCGTCGGCGACTTCCTGCTGGGTAAGATGAAACTCATCCTGCAGGCGCTTCAGTGCCACGGCTTCTTCAATCGGGTTGAGGTTTTCCCTTTGAATATTCTCAATCAGGGACATGGCGATGGCGGATTCATCGCTGACATGTTTGATAATCGCAGGAATCGTATGCAACTCTGCCAGTTGACTCGCACGCCAGCGTCGTTCACCGGCCACGATTTCATAGCGGGTTGAAGAGATGGGGCGCACAACGATTGGCTGCATCACCCCCTGTTGGCGAATGGAGTTGGCCAGCTCTTCCAGGGCCGCCTCATGCATATCAGTCCGGGGTTGATATTTACCCGGCTGAATAAGATCCAGCGGCAGGTGGCGCATCTCTCCATCCTTATCATCCGTCGTTACAAGAGATGATAGTGACACCTTGTTGTCGGTCGGTGTTAAGGATTCCGGTCTTGGGTCCAGCTCGATTTTCGGTTCCGCCACTGGCGCACCCGGGTGAGAAATGGGTCGGCCACGCAGCAAGGTGGACATTTTTTCCGAATTGGAATTGGAAAGCAGTGCGTCCAAACCTCGTCCCAATTTCTTCTTCGTTGTCATGGGTGATTCCAAAAAGAATGAATTCCCGTCAATCCCCAAGGCATTCGCTTATCAAGGGCGTTGGATTGATTCGTCGGTCCTGCGCAGCACCTCGCCGGCTACCGCCAGATAGGCGATGGCGCCTCGGGACTGTCGATCATACTTGATTACCGGCATCCCGAAACTGGGGGCTTCGGCAAGCCGCACATTTCTGGGTACCACTGTTCTATAAACCCGATCTCCGAAATAGCTGAACAACTGGCTGTTTACTTCGATTGTGAGTTTGTTGCGCGGATCATACATGGTGCGCAAAATTCCCTCTATCCTGAG
>JBBDXV010000134.1:0-1047 GCA_040902165.1 Pseudohongiellaceae bacterium | reverse complement strand
AAATGTCACGCGCGGGCGCGCAAGCAAATCCGCCAGGCTGTATTCCCTCGCCATTGGTTGATCAAGTAATTTGTCGATTGGTTCCGCCAATGGGGATCCGGGCTGCACCCATGTGGACTTGAATCTTTTCATTTCCAGCTCGACCTTGTCCCTCTTCCCGCAATAGTGGTCCCAGCGCTGATCATCCACCACCCCAAGCTCTCGACCTATGGGAGTGAGACGAGCATCTGCGTTGTCTTCCCGCAGAGTCAGGCGATATTCCGCGCGACTGGTAAACATGCGGTATGGTTCTGTTGTTCCCATGGTAATAAGATCATCTACCAGCACACCGATATAGGCCTGATCCCGGCGTGGGCACCAGGCGTCTTTCCCCTGTACCGACAAACCGGCATTGATGCCGGCCAACAATCCCTGTGCGGCGGCCTCCTCATACCCGGTGGTACCGTTTATTTGGCCGGCGAAATACAGGCCTTTGATAAATCTTGTTTCAAGGGAATAGTGCAGATCTCTGGGATCGAAAAAATCATATTCAATTGCGTAACCCGGTCGAGTTATATGGGCATTTTCAAACCCTTTGATTTCCCTCACCATGGCAACCTGCACATCAAACGGCAGGCTCGTTGAAATCCCGTTAGGATACAGTTCATGCGTCTGCAGGCCTTCGGGTTCGACAAAAATCTGGTGGGAGTTTTTATCAGCAAAACGCATTACCTTGTCTTCGATAGATGGACAGTATCGCGGTCCAATTCCCTCTATTACACCGGTATACATTGGCGATCTGTCCAGACCGCCTCTGATAATCTCATGACATCTCTCATTGGTAGCGGTTATATAACAATCAACCTGCGGTGGATGTTCTTCTGGCTTGCCCAGGAATGACATGACCGGCACCGGGATATCGCCATGTTGAACCTGCATTACAGAGAAATCCACGCTGCGCGCGTCAATTCGCGGTGGTGTTCCGGTCTTTAATCGTGAGACCCGGAAGGGTAGTTGCCGCAATCTTTGCGCCAACGCAATCGAGGGTGGATCTCCCGCCCTGCCGCC
>JBBDXV010000133.1:0-6552 GCA_040902165.1 Pseudohongiellaceae bacterium | reverse complement strand
CAGATTCGCGGCGACAACGAGGCTGATGACCTTTTGCTTGTGACTCATTGGTGCCTGGGGGGCTGTCAGAAAAGGTAGTGGTCAATCAACAAGGCAATAAAAAGTATCGCCAGATAAACGATAGAGTAGCGGAAAGTATCCATCGCTGTTGTTGGACGCGCTCTGAACATCAAACGCAGGGACCAGTACATGAATCCGGCACCCAGCAATATCGCAGTTGCCAGATACAATGGGCCGCTGAGTCCCGAGAAATAAGGAAACAGACTGACGATCACCAGGATTACCGTGTAGACAACGATATGCACTTTGGTAACAAACTCACCATGCGTGACCGGTAACATGGGGATCCCGGTCTTGGCGTATTCATCCTTTCGATGGATTGCCAGCGCCCAAAAATGCGGCGGCGTCCAGGCAAAAATAATCAGTACCAGAATTAATGCATCAGGATGAATCGTTCCGCTCACGGCAGACCATCCCAGCAATGGCGGCATGGCGCCGGAAAGTCCACCGATCACGATATTTTGCGGCGTGGCGCGCTTCAAATATCCGGTATAAATGAATGCGTACCCGACAAATGAGGCCAGGGTAAGCCAGGCGCATAAAGGATTGACCCAATAGAGCAGTATCAACATCCCGGCAACGCCGATTACCGTAGCAAATATAATCGTACTGAATGGATCTACCCGACCCTGCGGTAGCGGGCGATTGTGCGTGCGCTTCATCAACAGGTCGACCTTGCGGTCTATCAAATGATTCACTACGGCACCAGATGCTGCTACCAGTGCGATACCCAGATTACCCAGCAGTAAAATCCTGAATGGCACCATTCCGGGTACAGCCAGGAACATTCCCACCATCGACGTCAGGATCATCAGCATGACGACCCGCGGCTTGCACATCTCATAGTAGTCGCGCCAGTTTGCGGCGCTAAGGGTGATATCGGTCACTTCTGGTCTCTATTCTGGTCTCTATTCTGCTTTCATTGCTACGAAGGAATTAATCAAGGTCATTGCGCCACCGAAGTGACGCAGAAAGAGCCTGGGCGGAAAGCCCGGCATTCAAGCACGTTTTGGCTTTCAGCTCAAGAAATTCAAAGCGCTCACGCGCCGTTACGCAAGCGGTTTGCAGGAGCTGATCAGTCATCCTGGTTGCACTTCAATCGTGGCGACAAGTGAATGATTTCAAGCCTCCAATCGATTCATTTCCTGAGGTCAGAAAACTATTGATTTACCGCAACATTCAGAGATTTCGCTGGCCAAATTCGCTTGCGGTTAAAATCAAAAATCTATAGCATTGCGCAGTTTGTAAGGTGTGGCGAGGCGGCTTCGTTGTGCGTGTTTTGTGAAGCGAAATTCCTCATCCGGGTTGTGATAATAACCAGAATTTGAAATTCCAGGCCACTGCATACTGGGTGCATTTGGAAATCGCTTTTATTTCCATTAGCCAGAGTGCGAGGTCCTCGAACGCAAATTTACTGTTTCCCTGTGCTTCGCCGGTTTGACCGGTGAGGTGAATTATTGAGTCACGTTTAAGAGAATGAAGGACTAGTCACTTATGGCTTTAGCTGTCGTTTTAGCGTTACTGGTTTTAGGGACCGTACTGTTCCATTTCCTCAGCCCCTGGTACTTTACTGACATAGCGGCGGACTGGGGTACGGTTGATCTGGTGATTGATATCACCTTCTGGGTGACGGGTGCGGTTTTCATCTGTATCAACCTGTTTCTGGCCTATTGTGTCTACAAATTCAGGCAGAAGCCCGGCCATAAGGCGGTTTATGAGCCTGAAAATCATAAACTGGAAATCAGCCTGTCGGTTATCACTTCGATCGGCGTGGTGGCAATGCTGGCACCGGGTCTGTTCGTATGGGCCACGTTTGTTACACCGCCGGACAATGCGTCCGAGTTTGAAGTGGTCGGTCAACAGTGGCAATGGAGTTTCCGTTACCCAGGCGCCGATGGTGTGCTGGGTGCGGCAGATACCTCTTTTATTAACGAATCCAACCCGCTTGGTGTCAATCCGGACGATCCCAATGGTCGCGACGATGTCATCGTTAACAGCCCGGAAGCACATTTGCCGGTCGGGCAGCCGGTCAAGGCACTGTTGCGTTCCAAAGATGTGTTGCACAACTACACGGTTGCCCAGTTCCGCGTGAAAATGGACCTGGTGCCCGGACTGATCTCTTATTTGTGGTTCACGCCGACAGTAACCGGTCGTTACGACATTCTTTGTGAGGAAATGTGTGGTCTGGCGCATCATGTGATGCGCGGCAGCGTTGTGGTAGACGAGCCTGCTGATTACCAGGCATGGTTGGCACAACAACCTACTTTTGCGCAGACCCAGGCCATACCGAGCGGTGATATTGCCGTTGGTCAACAGTTGTATGCTGCCTGTGCTTCCTGTCACGGTCAGAACGGTGAAGGGAATCAGGCATTAAGTGCGCCCAGGCTTGCCGGACTACAGCAGTGGTATCTGGAACGGCAACTGGATTACTTCAAGGAAGGTGTACGCGGCACTACTGAAGGTGACAGTGCCGGCGCCATGATGCGACCGATGGCCATGATCCTGGCCGACGCAACCGCTGTACGCAATGTTTCTGCCTATATCGCTACCCTTCAAAGCGCTCCCGCTACGCCGACCATCGTCAATGCGGACGTCGACAATGGGGCAAGTATTTATGATCGCAATTGTGCAGCCTGCCATCTGGATGACGCTTCCGGTACCTGGTACACCGATGCGCCGAACCTGACCGGAATGAGCGACTGGTATTTCGTTACCCAGATCGAAAATTTCCGTAACAGGATTCGCGGCGATCATCGCGGTGACGACTACGGTGAACAGATGGTTTCCATGGCTACCGCAATGGCGAATCGTCAGGAGATCGAAGACGTGGCTGCCTTTATCAATTCACTCCGATAGGCTCTGCGGCGAAACAGAATTTATAGAATTAACAAGTTTATGCCCGCCGTGGATCGCCGACATCACAAGGCATCCGCAGCGAGTTTCGAAATTTTTATCAGGAGGTTTTAATGGCTTACGTACCTTTAGCCGACCAGGAACAAGAGCTTTCTCACCCGCACAGCTGGATTACCAAGTGGGTGTTCAGTCAGGACCACAAGGTGATTGCTATTCAATATGGTGGCACCGCAATCGCAGTGGGTGTTGTGGCATTGGTGCTGTCCTTGTTGATGCGCTTGCAGTTGGGTTTCCCGGAAACGTTTTCACTGATTGATCCGAGTGGCTATTACCAGGCAGTCACCATGCACGGCATGATCATGGTGGTGTACTTGTTGACGGCATTGTTCCTCGGCGGCTTTGGCAACTATCTCATTCCCTTGATGGTAGGTGCGCGGGACATGGTATTCCCGTTCCTGAACATGATGAGCTTCTGGGTCTATCTGTTGTCAGTAATCATCCTGATGGCCAGCTTTTTTGTTCCCGGCGGCCCAACCGGTGCTGGCTGGACCTTGTATCCACCGCAAACGAGTCTTGCCGGCACGCCAGGTAGCGATATGGGTATCGTGTTGATGCTGATTTCGCTGGTCGTGTTTATCGTCGCCTTCACGATGGGCGGCCTGAACTATGTCACAACCGTGCTGCAGTCACGCTGTCGTGGCATGACCATGATGCGTCTGCCTTTGAGCGTCTGGGGCATCTTTGTGGCGACGATCCTTGGATTGTTTGCATTCCCTGCACTGCTGGTCGCCGGCATCATGATGACTTTCGATACCCTGCTGGGCACCAGTTTCTTCATGCCGGCCATCATCGAGGCGGGAACTCCGCTGGATTATAACGGCGGCAGCCCCATCCTGTTCCAGCATCTGTTCTGGTTCTTTGGTCATCCGGAAGTGTACATCGTGGCATTGCCGGCCTTCGGTCTGGTTTCTGACGTATTGTCAGTCCATGCGCGCAAGAATATCTTCGGTTATCGCATGATGGTGTGGGCAATCATCGCGATCGGCGGCCTGAGCTTCATCGTATGGGCACACCATATGTATGTTTCCGGCATGAATCCTTATTTTGGATTCTTCTTCGCTACCACCACTTTGATTATCGCCGTTCCTACCGCATTGAAGGTTTATAACTGGGTACTGACTCTGTGGGAAGGTGATATCCGCATGAACGTACCGATGTTCTTTGCGATCGGCTTTATCTTCACGTTTATTCACGGCGGTCTGACCGGCCTGTTCCTCGGCAACGTGGTGATTGACTTGCCGTTGTCGGATACCTATTTCGTGGTTGCTCACTTCCATATGGTGATGGGTGTGTCGCCGGTATTGGTGCTTTACGCTGCGCTTTATCACTGGTATCCGAAAGCCTCGGGCAGGATGTACAACGAAACCATGGCCAAGGTGCATTTCTGGTGTACCTTCCTCGGCACTTACGCCATCTACCTGCCCATGCACTATCTGGGCTTCCTGGGAGTTCCGCGTCGTTACTACGCACTCGGCAGCACTGACTTTATTCCGGAATCTGCTCAGGCGCTCAATACCAGTATCACCCTTGCCGCACTGTTCGTTGGAGCCTCCCAGCTCCTGTTCTTCATAAACATTATCTGGAGCCTGAAACACGGCAAGAAAGCAGATCCCAATCCCTGGGGCGCCGCGACGCTTGAGTGGCAGACTGCAGAAACTCCGCCGATTCACGGCAACTGGGGCGACAAACTTCCCTCCGTCTATCGCTGGGCTTATGACTACAGCGTGCCGGGGGCACATCAGGACTTCATTCCACAGAATACGCCGGAAGCTGAGGAGCCTACTTTTGATGATCAGCACTTTGATCCCGACCATGATAAGTCCAAGGCCGAACTATGAGCTTTATCAAGCAGATCACTAACAAGCCCTGGGAAAGAAAAGGCATTATCGGGCCGCTGCGCCCGGAAGGTGCGTTTCCGGTTGCCCCGGAAAAAGTAGCCTTGTGGTTCTTCCTGGGTGTAGTGATCGTAATATTCTCACTCTTCACCGTCAGTTATTTCCTGCGCATGGAATTACCTGACTGGACGCCGTTGGCGGATCCGGGTCAGCTCTGGTTTAACACCGGCCTGTTGATAGTCAGCAGCGTCTTATTCCAGTTGACGCGTAACCAGATACAGAACGGACACACTGCCAAAGTCAAAATGACCTTGCTCGCCGCTGGTTTGGTTGCGCTTGCCTTTGTCGGAGCCCAGCTGCTCGTGTGGCAGGAACTTCAGGCTGAGGGTTATTACCTGGCGTCGAACCCGGCCAATTCATTCTTTTATCTGATGACCGGATTGCACGCGGTACATTTGCTCGGTGGGCTTTGGGTATGGAGTAAATCCATTATCAAGCTTTTATCAGGTGCCGAAGCAAAAGAAATTCGTCTGAGCGTAGAGTTGTGCACAATCTACTGGCATTTCCTGCTTCTGGTCTGGGTAGTGCTGTTTGGATTGTTGGCGAACACCTGAGACGAACAAAAAATTTGAACTCTTTCTCTTTGATTTAGACAGGAACTATTGCATGACTGATACAACAGCAAACGCGGCCCTGGTATCCAAGGAAGGTGTTGCCGGTCTGGTAGACGACTGGACCGCAGACAAACAGACTTACCATGTCCCCTGGGGCAAGGCGATGATGTGGATCTTCCTGGTGAGTGACACATTCATCTTTTCTTGTTTCCTCACCGGTTATATGAACGTTCGTATGACCACGACCGAGCCGTGGCCACTGGCCAGTCAGGTGTTTGCACTGTCGTTCGGCGGCGAACCTATCCCCCTGATCCTGATCGCCATCATGACGTTCATTCTTATCACCAGTAGCGGCACCATGGCGTTGGCGGTGAACTATGGATACCGACGCAATCGTAAGGTGACCACCATGTTCATGTGCGCCACCGCCGCACTCGGTGCGTCATTTGTTGGCATGCAGGCCTTTGAGTGGACCAAGTTGATTGTTGATGAGGGTATTCGTCCCTGGGGCAACCCCTTCGGTGCGCCCCAGTTTGGTTCTGTGTTCTTCATGATTACAGGATTTCACGGACTGCACGTATCTGCGGGTGTTATCTATCTGCTGACTGTGGCGCGCAAGGTGTGGCTTGGCCACTACGAGAAAAAGGGTTACGAGATCGTGGAGATCGCCGGTTTGTACTGGCACTTTGTGGACCTCGTCTGGGTATTCATTTTTGCATTTTTCTATCTTTGGTAAGGAGAAGCAGTAATGTCAGCGCAAGTAGGCCAACAACACCCGTTGGGTATTTATTACAAGATCTGGATTCTCCTGTTCGTATTGAGCACGTTCTCGTACATGGTGGACTACCTGAATTTTCAGGGTTATCTCAGATGGACCCTGATTATTCTTTTCATGCTATTGAAGGCTGGGTTTATTGTCGCGATTTTCATGCATGCATTCTGGGAGCGTATGGCGCTGGTGTTTACCATCCTCGGACCACCTACAGTATTGCTCCTGTTGATCAGCTTTATGGCGATCGAAGGTGACTATACCTGGGGAACCCGCGTGGACTATATGGGTCATGACCCTGCGCCGACCCGACTCGGGCCCCTGGAGCTACATGCGGCAGAAACCGGGGAAGCGGCGCACT
>JBBDXV010000132.1:0-6554 GCA_040902165.1 Pseudohongiellaceae bacterium | reverse complement strand
ACAGCATGACATTGGCGCCAGCCTCGACAAAATTTTTGGCTGTTGCAAATCCCAGTCCAGAGGCGCCGCCGCTGATAAATGCCGTTCGACCCTGCAGTTCCATAATTCCCCGCTTTCAACCTTCATAGCCCTTGAAAAAGAGAGCATAAAGCAATCCCCTTCTGAACGAAACAACCGGGCTTTGATTCGACCATGCAATCCCCTATCATCCCGTCACCTCACTTGTTGGAGAAACTGCATGGGACCGTTGTCGGGAATCAAAGTCCTGGAGATCGCCAGTATTGGCCCCGGACCCTTCTGCGCCATGATGCTGTCAGATCTGGGTGCCGAAGTTGTTCGGGTCGATCGGAAAGACCAGGCAGGTAAAGGCGATCCTCGTCTGGTTTTGAACCGTGGCCGCAAATCGCTCGCCCTGAATCTCAAAAATGCTGACGGTGTTGAGGCCGTATTGAGACTGGTTGAAAAATCCGATGTGCTGATCGAAGGGTTCAGGCCAGGCGTGATGGAACGACTTGGTATAGGACCGGAAATCTGTCTGGCAAGAAATAAGCAGCTGATATACGGTCGAATGACCGGATGGGGTCAGTCCGGACCCCTGGCACACGCGGCAGGACATGACATCAATTACATTTCACTGGCTGGTGCCTTGCACGCCATGGGGGAAGCCGACCGCCCCCCAAGCCCGCCACTGAACCTGATTGGAGATTTCGGCGGTGGCGGCATGTACCTTTTATGCGGTGTGTTGGCAGCGCTCATTGAGCGAAATACATCAGGTATCGGGCAGATCATTGATGCCGCCATGGTGGATGGTACTGCAAGTTTAATGGCTGCATTTCACGGGCTAAAGGCCATGGGTCGCTGGACCGATAAACGCGAAAGCAATTATCTGGACGGCGGCGCTCACTATTACGGAAGTTATGCTTGTGCCGACGGCAAGTTCATCAGTATCGGCTCTATTGAACCGCAGTTTTATGCAATGCTGCTGGAAAAGTGCGGTATTGAAGATATGGCCTTTACCGGACAAAACGATCAATCACGCTGGCCTGAATTGAAAACGAAACTTGCCGCTCTGTTCCGCACCAAAACCCGCGAGGAATGGTGCCGAATCATGGAAGGTACAGACATTTGTTTTGCACCAGTGCTTGACCTGACCGAGGCACCAGAACATCCTCACCTCAAGACACGCAAAACATTCATTGAGTCTTATGGCGTGGTTCAGCCAGCTCCTGCTCCACGCTTTAGTCGAACACCCGGCGCAATCCAGGGTCCTGTCGCCAGAGCCGGCGAGCACACTGAAGAAATTCTTGCCGCGTGGGGATTTAACCGGGATGAAATTGCCAAGCTAAAATCCAGCGAGGCAATTTGATCCAGATTCGGTAATATCGTTTTTATAACCCGGATTCTTTGGCCTGCTGACCCGCGTGATAGGTAATGTAAACGAATACCGGGATACCGATATCTCCCAACTGGGATACGATGATAGGACGCACAATCTCCCAACTCATACCACCTACACCGGTAGCAAGTCTGGGCAGTGCCAGTGATTTCAGTCCTTCCTGCTCCACGATCTTGCGCAACGCACGAAGTGAATTATTGACATTTCCTTCGGTAGCCTTGCCGGGTTTGGTACCAGCGTGTCCGCCCTCCTGGGTAAGGAGATTGATAATACGGGCATTGGCACCAATTCCTTTACCTACTCCACTCCACAACCAAGCATCACCGGATTTAGGGTGTGTCGTGTGGCACCAGTGGTGGAAGTCCTTGTGCATTGCCGGATAACGTTGGTGCAGCGCCAGCGCCAGGCCCTGGCTCATCGGATCGTTTGCCGCCACCCCGTGGGCAATCGCATGGGCTTTGGTCAATAAAATATCGCCTTCAACTTCGTGAATCATTTACAGCTCTCCATGATTGGCAATCAACTCGGGTTTCAATGCTATGCACAAGGCCAGGTTTCCGGCTTGATCAGGCGCAGACGGGCGTCAGTTTACAGTGCCGCCATGATACTGAAATAGCTCTTCTAGAGGTAAATTAAAAACATTCGAATTCTGCAGTACTTTCAGGTTTGACAAGGTCGATACTTGAAGATACCTTGGCTCACTATATCGACGGGACTACTTCGCTTTTCACACGAACTTCCCTGTTCATGAACAGTTAATTTTCCTTCTTCTGTCTTATTTGTTTCCGAAGTACAGAACCCAGGTAAACCTGCACACATCCAACGCGTTACTTCAACAAACAAACCAGGAGATATTTATGCAGCCCCGATCTCTTCTCTTTGCAGCCATTTTTGTATTGACTGCCTGTCGCGTCACCGATGACCGGCCCATTGTTGACATGCAAGGAGTCAATGTCGCTCAGTACAACACCGACCTGGCAGAATGCCGGATCTATGCTGATGAAGTGCGTGCCGGCAGAGAAGCAGCTCAGGGAGCTGTAGGCGGTGCAGTCGTGGGTGGCGTTATCGGAGCAGCAATTGGAAATTCTGATACTGTCCAGCGGGCTGCCGGTGCCGGTGCGGTGGCAGGTGCAGCTCGCGGAGTCGGAGAGGCCGTCAGGGAACGGGAAATGGTCGTAAGGAACTGTCTTCGTGGTCGCGGCTACCGGGTCTTGAACTAAGCTCCCTGAACCTGGATTTGTAGCCACTCTCAAGCTGCAGATCTGATGCCAATTGCAAATACTCTTTAACATCGCTTTGTCGCTGTTCAATCAGGTTAACCTGGCACATGGCCAGATAGGCATCCCGCAACAGTAATTTGGCACCTGTTCTTTCGGCAATACGGATCGACTCTTCAATGTCGGCTCTGGCTTCCGTGATATTTCCCCGGGCAAGATGGAGTTCACTCCTGTGAGTTAATCCAAATGGCAGAAACAACCAGTCATCTACTGCCCTGAGCAGCTCGATCTGGGTTTCCATAAACACTTCAGCATTCTTCAAGTCTCCGAGTCGTAAATATGCCAGCCCGACTGCAAGGTGATCCATAGCGTTCAATGTCGTAGTATCAAACCGGGTTTGCCAGGCGTTTTGCTGCCTCCATCGCAGGGAGAGTTGCGCGCGCTCCAGACCCGCTTGAGCATCTCCGCTTTCAATCAGAAACAGCGCGTGAAAGCAGCTGACCATTGGAAAATAAACATCATCAGACGGACTGTCTGCGACATAGTATTGAGCTGCTGAGGCGAACAGTTTTTGCGCCTGTTGATATTTCCCTGCAATAAAACAGGCATGGCCTACATAATTGTCGACTACTGCCAGCAAGGTGCGATTCCCGAGAGGTTTTGCCAGCTTTCTGATGAGCCTTGTCAGCACAAATGCTTCAGTCAGATTGCCTACATATAACAACATCGACAGCAATGGGCCAGACGCTACTATCGCTGTCATTGTCTCGCCTTGGGCAATCAGACCGTTCACACTCTTCCGCAAGGGGCTGATTGCCTCGTCAATCCGACCCAGGGTTACAAGGTTTGCAGCTACACAAGACAACAGGTAAAAGCCGGATCGGTCTGGTAATTCTTCGACCAGGCGATCCCACGGATCAACAAAGAACTGTCTCAGACAAGCAAGATCAGCATGATGCGATCCCATGTTGTACATTGAAATCTGGCCTTGCTTTATCTTGGCTTCATATATTCCGAACGCCTTTGCATATTCATTCGCCTGGCAACCATGAAGTACTGCCTGAAAAAGTGGTTCAAGAGATACATTCTTGTCAGCGGCGTTATGATCATTGACAATAGTTTCAAATATTGCCAGATGAGCAGCTCTCCATGCCTGAAGGTTTTTCAGTCTTAACTGTCCTGAAAAATAACTGCTTACCAGGGGGTGAACATCCACAAGCAATTCTTGAGCATTCCAGGTGGTTGTTACCAGCTGGGCGGTCTGAAGTTTGTGCAAGGAACATTTCCATTCATCGCTTGTCATCACCTTCAGACCATGGATTCCTTCCTGATCCTGCATCTTGACCACGATCTTCTTAAGCAGCCCCAAAGTTACCGGCCGATTGAAAATACAGACAAGGAAAAGTATTGAAAGCTCACTTGATTGCCTGAACCATTTGCCGTAGGCACGCATTATCCGGTCAGCTTCCGAGTCTTTGTCACGGCCAGCAAGGAGACCACCTATATTCACCCAATACTCGATCTTTCCTTCACTTACAGTATTCAGATAACCAGCCAGCAGATTCAGGCTCAGAGCATGGCCTTTATAGTTCTTCACTGCCTGTTTGAATTCCTCATTCTCTCCGTGCACACCGTGTCGCCGAAGCAATTCAATACCAACACCCTCTTTCAGGCGAGCCAGTTGAAGCGTCTTTACTGAATCTCCGTAAAAGCTTGCCACTTCCGAGATTTCGATTCTTGAGGTCACCAGGCAAATTCCGTTCATTGCTGAAATCAGCTCTCTAAGCACCAAGGCAAGGCCGGAATCTTCGATTTCTCCACCTTCTGGACCCGGTGGTCGCTGCAGGGTTTCCAATCCATCGAGGATCAGCACTGTACGAAATCGCCTTATCAGATTTACCAGCCGCGTTGCTTTTGACCAGGGAGAACCACGAAGAGAGTCATTGTCTCCAAACCATTCAAGCGCATTTTCCAGAAACAGGTCTGCTGATGACCTGATTTTCTTCCCTGAACCTTGCCAGTGAAACGACCAGGCAAAAATCCTTTGCGCACCTAAAAAGTGGTTATTGCCGATTTTCTGCAACCAGGAATTTATTAACGTGGTTTTTCCAGCTCCGCCGAATGCTATTACCTGTACGAGCTTGCATTCGTTACCAAGCCATGCATGGCTAAGCACTTCGAGCTCCTGCTCTCGGCCCAGCGCGGACGAATCTGTCAATGGCAACATTGAGGTAAATAACCGCAGCTCTGGCGCAGTCACTTGTAGGCCGGATTTTTCTGCCGCCTTGATCTTGCTGGAAATATTGCTGGAAAAGCTGCTCAGAGTTTCGGTAAACCAGTACGAAGGGATTCCAAACAATACGCTGATCTGATCAAGCTGGTCAGGTGGTATGCAGCTTCCCTGGGAAGTCATATCCCCGTGAATCCATTTATTCACAGCCTGTCGAGACACCCCCAGCGAGCGAGCGAGATCCGAATTTCGCACAATAGTCGGATTTACCCGTAGAGAAAACAACAGATTGAATTTGTCTTTGAGATTGGGATGTCGAAGCCTGGCGGACATTCAAAAGTTCTTCTTGTATTTGCGACTGATTATTCAGAAAGTTTTTACACAAGTAAAGCCTGTCAACCGTTTGTAAACTTTCTGTACGCTCGAAGCACCTAGCATTTGGTATATATTTAGATTGCAGCAGGGAGTGCTCGAACAAGCTACAGGGAAGTAGCGCCTTGTTTTGCCGAAGCCAAAATACAAAAAGCACCCGCAGGTGCTTTTTGTCTCATTGAGAGTTTGGTCGGGACGGCGGGATTTGAACCCACGACCACTTGACCCCCAGTCAAGTGCGCTACCAGACTGCGCTACGCCCCGATGTAAAGTAGAAGACCGCGAATTGTATCAGTCAAACTGCGGCTTGAGGATATTTACGTTCCCTATAGACTGGAGATGAGCCCTTCCAGGTCCTTGATCAGGGACTTAAGCTCAGCCCTGTTAACAGACGGCTTGATCGAATCGTCGACCTTACCGCTCATTTTCTGTCTTGCTCCACCGATGGTGAAACCCTGTTCATAGAGAAGGGATTTTATCTGACGAATCAGGATCACGTCCTCGCGCTGATAATAGCGGCGATTACCGCGGCGTTTTACCGGCTTCAGCTGGGGAAATTCCTGTTCCCAGTAACGCAACACATGTGGCTTGACATCGCACAACTCACCGACTTCACCTATAGTGAAATAGCGTTTTGGCGGTATTGGCGGAAGTTCGTTGTTATTCTTTGGTTCCAGCATAATTCTCTACCCGCGCTTTCAGCTTCTGACCCGGCCTGAACGTTACAACCCTGCGGGCCTGAATGGGAATTTCCTCACCGGTTTTTGGATTTCGCCCGGGACGCTGCTTTTTGTCACGCAGATCAAAATTTCCGTAACCCGAGAGTTTCACTTGTTCGTTGTTTTCCAGCGACAGACGGACTTCCTCGAAAAACTGTTCAACCAGTTCCTTGGCTTCCCGCTTGTTAAGCCCCAAATCATTAAACAAACGCTCAGCCATCTCGGCTTTAGTCAATGCAGTGTCTGTCATAACCTCGCCCCGTTCAGGTCCTTAAATTCGCATTAAATTGTTGTTCTAGTGCTTTGACACAATTGGTAATTATGGTGTTTATTTCATCGTCGCTAAGAGTGCGCGAAGGATGTTGCCACGTCAAGCCCATGGCGACACTTTTTTTATTTTTGCCGACCGCATCCCCTTGATAAACATCAAATATTCGAAGCTCTCTCAGGTGATCCCCAGCATAATCGCGGACCGTCGCAAGGATTTTAGCGGCCGAAACCTCGTTAGCAACTACGATAGCCAGGTCACGGGTCACTTCAGGAAATCGGGAAAGCTCCGAGAATTTGGGCAAGTTTCGCTGATCGAGGGCATTCAAATCCAGCTCAAAAAGATAAACCGG
>JBBDXV010000131.1:0-1049 GCA_040902165.1 Pseudohongiellaceae bacterium | reverse complement strand
TAGTACGTCTGTGAGTCTGCGCATCAACGCACAGTTGCAATGGGAAAATTTCCATATGCAGATTGATACAGATCTGCCTGTGGAAGGCGTGACTGCGCTTTTCGGTCGTTCCGGCTGCGGCAAGACCACCCTGCTGCGCATTATTGCGGGTCTGGAGCATGTTCCCGGTGCGCAGGTAGATTTTGGTGGACAGTGCTGGCAACAGGATTCACTGTTTGTACCGACCAGTGCGCGACGTATCGGTCTGGTGTTCCAGGAACACTCTCTGCTGCCGCATTTGTCAGTGCGGGAGAATCTGCTTTACGGCTTCAGGCGCACTCCGGTATCACAGCGGCGACTGCTGCCGGACGAAGTGATCCGGATGCTGGAGATTGAGCCGTTTATGCAGCAGGGCATTCACCAGTTATCCGGCGGACAACGACAACGTATTTCACTCGGGCGGGCGCTGCTCACAAGTCCCCAACTGTTGTTACTGGATGAACCCCTCGCAGCACTGGACAATCAGGCCAGGCGGGAGATCATGCCCTTTTTCTCGCAACTCGCGCAGCAGTCAAACGTGCCGATTATTCTGATCACCCATTCTCCCGACGAAGTGCAGCGACTGGCCAACCATGTCGCCTTTATGTCGGCCGGACAGATTAACGGTATCGAAACTTTGCAAAAGGCATTGTCGCGTGCGGAATCACCGCTGTTTCAGGATGACGGAGCGGCGTCGATTCTTGCCGGAACCCTGGGACCGGCAAATGAGTTTGGTCTGAGTTCCTTTGGGCCACCCCATGCACGGCTGTGGCTGCAGTCTCCTGTCAGAGCCGAGCACTTGCTGGACAATGGACAGGCCATTCGCGTCAGGATTCTGGCTCGCGACGTGAGTGTGGCACTGGATGACCCGCAGGGTATCAGCATACAAAATCACCTGCCGGTCAGCATCGAGCGGCTGGATTTCATTGCCGAACATCGACTGTTATTGAGCCTGCGACTGGCAGATGGTCAATTATTGTTGTCGGAGATTACTTCCTGGTCAGCACAACGCCTGAAGCTGACTGCAGGAC
>JBBDXV010000130.1:0-1049 GCA_040902165.1 Pseudohongiellaceae bacterium | reverse complement strand
GTTTTGATCAGCTTGCGAAACGCCTCGTAACCTTTAATGGATTTCAGGTCCAGGCATACGCTTTTCTTGTTGCGATTGTCGATCTGAAACGCATAAGGCAGTTCGGATTCAGGCAAGCCGGGCAGGGTATGGTAGCTGCGGTTCAGGTCACCGGAACCTGGCGGTTCCACCTTGATCACCTCGGCGCCGAAGTCAGCCATTACAACACAGGCGGAGGGCGCAAATACCATGGTGGCAAGTTCGACGACCCGGATATTACCTAACAGGGCGTGATCGGAATTTTCACTCATCGAGGCAGGAATCCGTGCTGCAAGGACTGCCTGGTCGATGCCGGCGGTCGTGGTTTGAAAGTTGCTATCCTAACCTGTAGCGTCGGTTTCGTTCCACACCGAATTGCCGCTAGCGCGTTGCCTAGAACGATGATCCCGGCTGGGACAGAAATTCCAGCTCGGCTTGTGTCGATTCGCGTTGCAGTATCTGGTTGCGGTGTGGATAGCGGCCAAAGCGATCGATGATTGCCTTGTGACTTAGTTCGAATTTGTAATTGTTTTCCAGTCCGGGCTGGTTGAACAGGTCGACGGCTACTTTGTGAATCGTGGCAGATTCGCTGTGCATGAAAGGCATATAGAGAAACGCTTTCTGTACGGCAACAAGCTGCTGGTCCTGATGATTGCGAATCGCTTCCTGCGACAATACCAGGGCTATGCCGTCACCGGCGAAAGCATTCGCATGATCGCGAAACATATTGCGCGAGAATTGATCGAGGACAATGATTTCGGCCAGCGCACCTTCGGCTGTCTTTCGCCACTCATACAACTCTCCCTGACTGGCCTGACGATGAATATTCAGGAATCTGTTTCGCAGCAATGCATCAAAATCCGCATCTTTTTTAAACCATAGGCTTCGATCGATATCGTGAAACCAGAATTTAATTATTTCATCACCAGACATAACCGGTCTCATCCACATCGATCAGGGAAGGCGACAAACAAAATTTTCAGCGCTGTTGCTGCTGCCTGAGCCGGTATAAACCGCTTCTTCCGGATAAG
>JBBDXV010000129.1:0-6567 GCA_040902165.1 Pseudohongiellaceae bacterium | reverse complement strand
TCAAAAATCATAGGCAAGATTGGCGTAAATTGTGCGACCTGGCCACGGATGGGCTACATAGGAAGTTTCATCAGTAAGATTGTCCACGCCCAGACCCAGTGACAAACCCGTATCGAAGCGATAGCTGGTCTTCAGGCCGAGGCGTGAAAACCCGTCCTGCGCGCCATAGACCTCGTTCTCCCGATCGGTGTTGTCATTGCGGCCAAAACTGTCGCTGGCATATTGCATATTGAGTCCGGCATCCCACTGGTTGCTGAGATGATAAGTGGCCAGAAGATTGCTGCGCCACTTCGGCATACGCGGATAAACATTTCCTTCGATGGAAGGGTCGGGCCGGTTACGCACAATTTCGGAATCCGTATAAGCCATATTAAAGCGCACATCCAGATTGCTCAGCAGCAGGTCATCGGCGTTGACGATAAACTCCACACCGCGGGTTTCAATTTCATCCACCGGAACGAACGTCCTTACCGTCAGGCCACCCGGCAAGGTATCAGACTGGGATTCGATGACATCCTCGATGGATTCCTGAAACAGGTTCACCCTCAGCGTCCCACCCGGAATCTGTCGATCAATCATCAGATTGTGGTGCAGACCGTTTTCCGGATGCAGCGCGGGATTGGCCACACTCACGGCGTTATAGGCCTGATACTGGCTGAACAGTTCTTCGACGATGGGGAAGCGGTAGGCCCGACCGAGTGCATAGCCGAGGCGCCATTGATCATTGAGCTGATAGCCGAGGGAAAATTTGGGAGAGAATTTCCGGTTCGAATCACCGGGGACCTCGACGAGATCGTATTGGGGAGTCGCCGCCAGATCGCGGGAAAAATAACCGTCGCGGCTTTCAAAGGATTCATAGCGACCGCCCAGCGACATTTCCCACTGTTCGTCCAATACCCAGTTCAACTGGGCAAATATTGCGGCGATTGTGGTAGCGCCACCGCTGCGGCTGGCAAAGCCGGTAAAACTGGCCGCTTCCCAGTTGTCGGAGTTGAACACATCCAGATTCAGCTCATAGGCTTCATAGCGCAGGCCGGTGACCAGATTCAATCCCGGCACCCCAAGCTCGCTAAAAGTCAGTTTGGCTTCGGCGCTCTGCCAACCGGTGGCACCAAAATCAGTGACCTGGCCGTTGAGGTTGTAAGCCGGATCAGCCGGATTCGCCAGCGACGCACGGGTTTCATCCCGCAGCACATTGAACTGGTTCAGATTGGCTTCCAGGGTGACAGTCTCGGAAACCGGTCCACGCAGACGCAGTCCCAGGGACAGGCTGTCTCGTTCCTGTTCATTGAGCCCGAGTCGCGCGGCCGGAATATTGATGGTCCCGCCGTTCTGCACCACATTGCCGCGGTAAACTGATGTGCCGGCGGCATCGCGGACATAAGCATTGGGCGCACCGGCATCGGCCAGACGATCTTCATAAGCCACATTGAGCAGGGTCTGCCAGGGACCAAAATCGTATCCCAGTTTGAGTTTGTAATTATCCGTGGTGGTAGCCACTACACCGGTATCGCCGAACCACAATCGGGCATTGCCAAATTCGTCGCGGCCATCAATTGCCCCGTTTACCGGGATCGCCGCAGTACTGTTGCTGCTGGCGCCAAAATAGAAAGTTTGGGGCTGGGAATCGTTTTCCAGGCGGTTGTAGGACAGGTAGACACTCAGATCTCCGAGCTTGTCCCCATAGGACATGAACGTCTTGTAACCGTTGACCCTGTCATCGAAACCGTAGGCAGCAAAGCGTTGGGAATAATAGGACGAATCAAAATGGAATTCCCGTTGCTGGGGAATGGCGGATTCGATCAGCACTACACCGCCCATGCTGTTGCCGCTGTACTCGGCAGAAAACGGACCATACAGCACTTCCACCTGGGCGATTTCACTGGCCGAAACCATGGTCCAGCGCGGCGCTCCATTCCAGCGTGATTGCAGCAGATAGTGCAGCGGCACGCCGTCGGCAAAAACCATCGAGCGGGAGGTCTGAAACATGTTGGAACCGCGCATGCCCATCGTGCCATTCGAGTCCCCGATAAAGCGACGCCGAATCACCAGGCTGGGTTCAAACTTGACTACGTCTTCAGTGGTGGCCACATTGATGCTGACCAGGTCCTGCTGGGTCAGCAGACTGCTGGGATGCGCATTGCCGGCCTGCTGTCTGCCTGCCTGACCCCAGACAATAATCTCTTCAATAGTGGTCACGGGACCGGCAATGTCAGCGGCTGCGGCAAGCTGGCCAGCCAGCAGGGTAGTAATTACGGTAATGGCTCGCGTGAGCAGAAATTGGCGCTGGGGCATAGTTTTGGTCCGGACAGGAATAAGGGAAAGGGTAAAAAAGCGTAACCAGGGTGAATCCTACGGAGAACCCGGTTGAATAAAAATGCGACATAGTGTCGCAGCTAGGCTAGAATCTGCGCGGTTTTCCGCAGCCCTGCCAGCCACTCGATTTGCTACTGAGGTCACTATGAGCCAGAACCTGTATGCCGCTTCGATTCCCGTCTTTATTCGCGCACTCAAAAACCTCGCCGGCATTCTGGACAAGGGTGCTGCTTTTGCCGTTGACCATGGAATGGATGAAAAAGTGGTAACCGGCTGGCGTTTGTACCCCAATATGTTTCCGCTGACCCGTCAGGTGCAGATCGCCTGCGATGTGGTCAAGGGGGCAGGAGCACGTCTCGCCGGCGTGGAGATTCCCAGTTATCCGGATAACGAAGTCAGTTTTGCCGAGCTGCGGATGCGAGTGGAAAAAACCATCTCATTCCTGAATTCCCTGCAGGAAGGACAGTTTGCCGGGGCGGCCGAGAAGCAAATCAAATTGAAGGCCGGGAATCAGGAACTGGAATTCCGCGGTGACAGTTACCTGCAGTCCTGGGTATTGCCGAATCTTTACTTCCACGTCGCGACCGCCTACAACCTGTTGCGCGGCATCGGGGTGGAGTTGGGCAAGGGTGACTTTCTGGGTCGCGACTAAGCGACCTGACGGCGCCGGGCAGTATTGCTGCACCGGCGCTATTAGCGGTTACGGAACAAGAATAATAGAACCGGTAGTCTTTCTGGCCGCAAGGTCACTGTGTGCCTGGCTGGCATCTCTTAATTTATAGCGCTGGTTCACTTCGATTTTTACCGCACCGGATTTCACCACTTTCAGCAGATCTCCTGCGACTTTCTTCAACTCTTCAGGTGTGCTGGTAAAACTGAAGAGAGTAGGACGGGTCATCATCAGCGAACCTTTCTGTGCCAGCAATGCCGGCGGGAATGCCGGAACCGGTCCAGAGGCATTGCCATAGGTGACGAACAATCCGCGTTTCTGCAGACAATCCAGTGAGGCCGGAAACGTGTCCTTGCCGATGGAGTCATAGACGACCGGCACCATCTTGCCTTTGGTGATTTCCCTGACGCGCGCGACAAAATCTTCTTTGGTGTAGTCAACCGGCCAGGTACAGCCGTGCTTTTTGGCCAGTTTGGCCTTTTCCGGTGAGCTCACCGTGCCGATAACTTTGGCGCCCAGGTGTCGAGCCCACTGGCACAGGATCAGGCCGACGCCACCGGCAGCAGCATGAACCAGTATGGTGTCGCCTTTCTTCACTTTATAGATTTGTCGAATCAGGTACTGCACGGTCATGCCTTTCAGCATCATGGCGGCAGCGACGTCATCGGCAATACCCGCCGGGACCTTGACCAGACGGCCGGCATCCAAAGTCACCAGTTCTGCATAACAACCGGTACCGGCCGTGCCGCAGGCGACACGATCACCCTTTTTGAATCCCTTGACGCCTTTACCTGTCGCTTCAATGACGCCGCAGAATTCACCGCCCGGGGTAAACGGCAGCGCCACCGGGTAAAGACCGGTGCGTTGATAGATATCTATGAAATTGACGCCGATCGCCGTGGTCCTTACCGTGACCTGACCTTTCTCTGGCGCCTTGACCTGTACGTCCTGGTACTGCATTACCGATGGTTCACCGGTTTGTTCCACTACTATTGCTTTGCTCATGGCAGAATCCTGTTGTTAAGTGCTGAATGAAAAAATGCCGGCTGACAAGCGGCAAGAGTATGACAGCGGCGTCATTCTAGCGCGCCGGGACCTTTGGTAAAACCACCGGAATTATTCCGCATCCCTGGGAAGCGTTGCGGGATTTGCGGGCAGCGTTTCGGCAACGCGAAAGCAAAGCGCCAGAGCGCCGACCACGCCGATGATCGCGGAGAGTCCGAGCGCGAGGGAAAGCGACGCACACAGGGAAGTCAGCGCCGGGCCGGAAAACGATCCCATGTCACTGAAAATACGCCAGACACCGAGGAACTGGCTGCTGTCCTGTTCCGGTGCAAAATCGGAACCCAGGGTCAGCATGATGCCGCTGCCCAACCCATTGCCGAAGGCGGCGAGCAGAACCACGGCCAGATACAGGGCAAATGTATCGGTCAGACGCAACAATCCAAGGGCAATGGCAAGGATGACGATACAGATGATGCCGGCAAGCTTGCGACCATGATGGTCCATCACATAACCGGCTATAGGAAACATCGCCAGATCCAGCATGGCGGCACCACTCACGACCGCGCCGATGACACCCGTATCCAGTCCGATAAACGCACCCCACAGGGTGATGAGCAGATGCCGCTGCTCCCTGACCATTTGCAGACAGAATACAAACACGCCGGCACCGAGAAAGATCTGCCGGTGGCGATAGAGAATCCTCGGCAACAAGGTAAACAGATTGCTTTGCGAAGGAAGTACAGTCTGACCTTGACGCCTGTCGGCGCGACCGGCGCTGGAAAAGAGCATCACCAGGGCAAGGTTCAGCAGCGCGCAGCACATGATGAAAAAGAATACCCAGCGGAATCCCAGCGAGGCGGCAGACAGGCCGCCGACAAATGGCCCGATCAACAAACCCAGCCGCTGAATACCGGCCAGGGTGGACATGGACCGGCCGCGTTCCCTTGCCGCTACATGGCGCGTGATAAACGCCAGTCGTGACAACAGCCAGGTTCCCATCCCGGCACCAAAGATCAGGGTGGCGCCGGCGATCAGCAGACTGGAATCAGCGAGCGCGACCAGCAGGGCGCCGATGCCTATCATCGAAATACCGCAGAGCATGCCAGCCCGAATACCAAATCTGGCGATTGCTGCGCTGGCGGGTAGATTGATCAGGGTGCTGCCGACGCTACGCATCGCAAATACCAGTGCCGCAGTACTCAAGCTGTCGCCGCGACTGATCATATAAAGAGGCAGTATCACCACGAGGGCCATCTGGCCGATGGACATCAGCACCGAGGGCAGATACACCGACAGTAACAGGTCGCGAAACTGAAGTTTTACTGCGGGGGTCATGGTTTATTCCGGCAGCGTGTAGCCCTTTTCCCGGAAAAGTTTCAGGCAGGCTGCAACAGCCATTGTATCGAATAGTCGTCCGGCACCCTTCTCGATTTCCTCCAGTGCCAACGTAATACCCTTTGTCGGTCGGTACGGTCGATTTGAACTCATGGCTTCCACCACATCAGCCACCGCGATGATGCGGGCTTCAAGCAGAATATCGTCGCCTTTGAGTCCACGCGGATAGCCACTGCCGTCAAGGCGTTCATGATGTTGCCGGGCAACTTCCGCAACCGGCCAGGGAAATTCAACATCCTTGAGGACGCTATAACCCTGTTCAGCATGTTCCTGGATCAAGGCCAACTCTGCCGCCGAGAGTCGACCCGGTTTGGTGAGGATCTCCGCCGGTACAACAATTTTTCCGACATCATGCACGGCGCCGGCAATCTGTAATCCCTTTTGTACATTCTCATCCAGCCCCATTTCTGCTGCGATGGCGGCAGCCAGCATACCTACGCGCCGTTCATGACCGGCGGTATAGGGATCGCGCAATTCCACCATCTGCGAAACTGCGGCGGCAGTCCCCAGCACGGCAGACTCGAGCTTTTTGACATATGACTGGATAGTCTCGTCGGCAATTTTGCTTTCAGTGATATCTGTCAAAGTACCCTGATAAAAATTGATAACGCCATCAACGTTGCGTTCGATCAGGGTATTGTCCTGCACCCAGCGCGTTGCACCACTGTTGGTGACGATACGATAGATCTGGGTGAACTCGCTTGCCCTGTCTCTGGTGTAATTTTCCATTTCCTGCTGAATCCGCAAGAGGTCATCAGGATGTACCATCTGTTCGAATTTGATGCGGCCTGACATCAGGCCTGCCGCGCTATATCCCCACTGGCGGACATTCTGCGAAACGAACTCCACCGGCCAGCCTTCACTGGCGCGCCAGCGAAACAACACGACTGGGCTAGATTCGATGACTTTTGATTCGGTACTGAGCTGCTGAATACGATCAAGATTGTCCAGACCATAGGAGATGTCCTTGGCCAGGGTATCCAGCGTATCCAGCTCTTTGGCGCTGAAATACTCAGGCTCGGACGCATACAGATTGAGCGTGCCGACAAATTCACCGCCGGCTCTAAAAGGGAAGGCTGCTGATGCGCCGATACCGGCCGTACGCGCAGCCTCACGCCAGGGCTCGGTTCTGGGGTCTTTCAGAAAATCATTGCTTACTACATGCTTGCCGCTGGCCAAAG
>JBBDXV010000128.1:0-1056 GCA_040902165.1 Pseudohongiellaceae bacterium | reverse complement strand
TTCCAGATTCCGGCGACTGGCAGAATCGAGGATCACCGCATCATCCGGCTGTTCTACCTGCAGTGATTGTATATGCGGCAGCTCGCCACGCTGGGTTTCGCGCGCATACTGCAGCAGACAACCGGCAGCGGCCAGCGCCAGCGGCATATGCTCGCAGCCGAAAGCGGAGAGATCATGGGTACCGAAGTGCTGATTCAGGAGGCGCAGACCGTTGTCCAGTTCAAATTCCCATGGTTCCCGTTTGCGAACGGCAGATCCCTGACGTTTGTCTATCGCGTTGGCGATATCTACATTCACCAGCAGTTCTGCCGGTTTTAATCGCTCCAGTTCACTGGACAATGCATCACGGCCACTGACCTCAGACAGTACAAAGCGGCCGCTGGCAATATTCATCCACGCCAGTCCATAACGGGTTTCATCCGGTTTGACTGATCCGGTCAGCGCCAGCAACAAGTTATCGCGCCGGTCCTGCAGCAATGCCTCGTCGGTAATCGTGCCGGGCGTAATAATCCGCACCACTTCGCGTTCCACGGGTCCCTTGCTGGTTTCCGGGTCGCCGATCTGCTCGCAAATCGCAATAGAGACGCCGGCATCCACCAGACGCGCCAGATAACGGTCGGCGGCGTGAAACGGAATGCCGCACATAGGGATGGGCTGACCGCCAGATTTGCCGCGCGAGGTCAAGGTAATGTCCAAAATATCTGCGGCGATTTTTGCATCATCGTAAAACAGTTCGTAGAAATCCCCCATACGATAAAACAGCAGACAATCCTGATGCTTAGACTTGATGCGCAGGAATTGCTGCATCATCGGAGTATGGGTCTGGTCGCTGATCAATTGCTGGGTCCGTGCTGAGTCCGTGCTGGAGTTTTTATTATGGTGGCGAATTCTAACATAACACGCTCCAGCTGGAAATTCTCAATGTGCTGTGCCGGTCACAGTGAGTTGTGACTTCCCAATCAGGTTTAGCAGGAGTGCGAGAAAAACTATTTTCAGTGCTTAAATCTGTTTCTCTGCGAGCAGTTTTCGCTATAATAACCGGCCCGATATCTGGCA
>JBBDXV010000127.1:0-1068 GCA_040902165.1 Pseudohongiellaceae bacterium | reverse complement strand
AGCTGCGTGCATTGCAGAAACTGGGTCATCCCTATACCGAAGCTGAGATTGAAGCTGCACCGGCCCAGCTCGAAGGGCTCAAGGAAATTGACACCGTGATCACCTACCTGCAAGTGTTAGGGACTTTTTATTCTGAAGAAGATGCTTCGATGGGAGAACACTGATCATGATGACCGCTTTTATATTTGCCGGTGACCTGTTGGTGATGCTTTTCATGACTGGCGTGGTTATCTGGGTTTCGATGAAAGAGTCGGACGAACGTATCAACCAAACCGCTCGTATTCCGCTTGAGGATGAAGGCCCCCATGGCTGATATGCCCAATTCATTCTGGAGCGGCTGGATCGCCGTAATCACCGTGGTTTCACTCGCCGCCATGGTGTGGATGGTGGTGAGTATTTATTTTTCCAAATCTCCCGATCCAACCCAACATGAACCCGGGACTGAACCGGTGTGGGACAGGGACTTGCGCGAGGGCAACAAGGCGCCGCCCCTGTGGTGGTTCTGGCTGCTCTTCGGTGCACTGATTTTTTCGGTCATTTATCTGATGCTTTATCCGGGCATGGGCAGTTACCGCGGCGCACTCAACTGGTCCCAGGACAGTCGCCTGCAAGGCAGCTATGAAAATTTTACCGAGTCGTTTGCTGCGGTGCGCGCCAATATCACACAAAGTACCTTGACCGAATTGCAAAACGAAAGTGATCTGATGGAGACTGCGGCGCGTTTGTTTGATCGCAACTGTGCGGCCTGTCACGGCATCGACGGACGCGGACAGGCGTCACTGTTTCCCAACCTGATGGATGTCGACTGGCAATGGGGATCGTCCGCCGAGAATATCGAGCAGACGATTCGTCTTGGCAGAACTGCGATGATGCCGCCGTGGCAGGCTGTGCTCGGTGACGAAGGGGTGGATGAAGTCGCCGGATTCATTCTGGCGCTGAACACCGATACCGCCGCAGAGCATCCTGGCAAGGTCCGTTATGATCAGATGTGCATCGCCTGTCATGGGCCGGATGGCAGTGGCAATCCGCTGTTGGGTGCGCCGAATCTGCATGATGAAAGCTGGCTGT
>JBBDXV010000126.1:0-1072 GCA_040902165.1 Pseudohongiellaceae bacterium | reverse complement strand
GGTTGCGACGTCGCCGTGCTTGATGAGGATGGGGGAGTCACACAGCTGGTATTGCTGGTAAAGGATCGCCGTGGTTACCTGAACCTTACCAATCTTATTTCCCGTGCCTATACTGAACGGACTACCCACACTCAGCCCAGTGTCGCCAAACAGTGGCTGCAGGAATACTCCGCAGGATTAATTGCGCTTTCCGGTGCGCGGGAAAGCGATATTGGCAGAACCATTCTGGCCGGAGACGAGCGACTGGCGCTGCAACAGCTGCAGCGGTGGATGCAGTTTTTTCCGCAACGGTTTTATCTGGAGTTGCAGCGCACCGGTCGCAGCGGCGAGGAAGAGTACATCAATGGCGCAGTGAGAATCGCGTTGCAGGCGGACTGCCCGGTCGTAGCGACCAATGATGTGCGCTTTCTGGAGCAGCCGGATTTTGATGCACACGAAGTGCGGGTCTGTATCAATGAACGCCGGACTCTCGATGATCCCCGTCGCTCGCATCACTATTCCGATCAGCAATACCTGCGCAGCAGCGACGAGATGCAGGCATTGTTCGCCGATATTCCCGAAGCCCTGCAGAACAGTGTGGAGATAGCGCGTCGCTGCAATCTGGAGATGGAACTGGGCAAACCTTGTCTGCCCAATTACCCGATCCCGGATGGCATCAGTGCCGCAGCGTATTTTTCCAATCTGAGCCGGGAAGGGCTTGACCGGCGGTTGACAGAATCCTTTGATACCAGGGCGGATGACTTCAATGCGCGAGTGAAACCTTATTTTGAACGGCTGGACCGCGAGCTTGGCATTATTAACCAGATGGGGTTTGGCGGTTACTTCCTTATCGTCATGGAGTTTATCCAGTGGGCCAGAAACAATGATATTCCGGTAGGACCAGGGCGCGGTTCAGGTGCCGGCTCCATCGTCGCCTGGTCATTGCGAATTACTGACCTTGATCCGCTCAGATACGATCTGCTGTTTGAACGCTTTCTGAATCCGGAACGAATCTCGATGCCGGATTTTGACGTGGATTTCTGCATGGAAGGTCGTGACCGCGTAATCCAGCATGTGGCCGATCTTTATGGCA
>JBBDXV010000125.1:0-6743 GCA_040902165.1 Pseudohongiellaceae bacterium | reverse complement strand
GCTTTGCGTAAGGCAATGTCTCCACCGCCGACCAACAGACACTGCTTTCCCTTGATATCGAAAAATACCGGGAGAAATTCCATACTCAGTTGAGCAGTTCCAGTCCACCCATATAAGGCTGTAGCGCAGACGGAATCCTGACCCCTCCAGTGCTGTTCTGAAAATTCTCGAGAATGGCTACGAGCGTTCGCCCGATGGCGAGACCGGATCCATTCAAAGTGTGTACCAATTCCGGTTTCCCGGTATCCGGATTACGCCAACGTGCCTGCATGCGACGGGCCTGATAATCCGTAAAGGTACTGCAGGAAGAAATCTCCCGATAACATCCCTGAGACGGTAACCATACCTCGAGGTCATAGGTCATGGCCGAGGCAAAGCCTAGATCCCCTCCACACAAGGCTACTTTGCGGTAAGGTAATTCCAGCAGTTGCAGAATTTTCTCGGCATGAGCAGTCAGTTCTTCCAGCGCAGCCTCCGAAGAATCCGGTCGAACTATCTGCACCAGTTCCACCTTTTCAAACTGGTGCTGTCGAATCATGCCACGCGTATCTTTTCCGTAAGAACCTGCTTCACTGCGGAAACAGGGAGTGTGTGCAACATACTTCAATGGCAGACTCTCGGCCGTAAGGATCTCATCCCGGACCAGATTCGTTACTGGTACCTCCGCGGTAGGAACTAGGTAGTAGCCGTGTTCACTTTCAAGTTTAAACAGATCTTCTTCGAATTTCGGCAACTGCCCTGTGCCCAGCAGAGACTTTTCGTTAACGATGTAAGGAACATAGACTTCCGTATACTGATGCTGAGTTGTATGCACATCCAGCATGAGTTGAATCAAAGCCCGGTGCATTCTCGCCATGGCTCCCTGCATCACTACAAATCGTGATCCGGTTATCTTGGTCGCAGCCGCAAAATCGAGTTTGTCTGTAAAATTCTCTCCAAGTGTTACATGATCCTGGACAGGGAAATCAAACTTTGGAATATTCCCCCAGGTTGCGATCACTTTATTGGCATCTTCACTGTCACCCGCCGGAACTGCTGCAAGTGGAATATTAGGTATGCCGAGCAAAATCGACTGAAATTGCTCCTGCAATCTGGACAGTTCGTTCTTGTCCTCTTCCAATCTGGAATTGATATCCCCAACTTCCTGCATTAAACCGGTGACCTCTTCGCCAGCCGCCTTGGCTTTGCCAATCAGCCTGGAACGAATGTTGCGCTCGTTCTGCAGTTGTTCTGTTTGCAACTGCATGGTCTTACGCCGGTTATCAAGGTCAAGAAGCTTGTCAGTTTCCAGAACAAATCGCTTCTTGCGAAGCAGCTCTGCAAGTTTTTCCGGTTCATTTCTAATCCACTTCGGGTCCAGCATGATAGCTCTCTTTTACCTGTGCCTTAATTATACAAATGTCCGTGCCAGTTGCATTCCTGCCCAAGTCGCCAACACACAGGTAACGACGCTCATGGCCAGATAGGAGCCAGCGGTTGTATAGTTCCCCTGCTGCAGCAACAAAACAACTTCCAGAGAGAATGTCGAAAACGTGGTAAATGCACCCAGGAATCCGACGATCACCAGCGGGCGAAGGTGCTGGTCCAACGGGAACTTTTCCAATAACAGAATAGCCACTATGCCGATCAGCAGGGAACCAATAAGATTGACCAGAAATGTTCCAACTGGAAAGGCAGTAGTATTGTATTTTTCAGCGAAACCACTCAAAGCGTAGCGCGAAACTGCGCCAAACGCCCCACCGGTGGCAATGATCAAATAATAGTTCATTGTCTTCACTTCTTCGTTAATGAGTCACTATCTTTTTTCAGGCTGCGAGAGTTTTGATCCAGACTCCTCAGGTGCTCCAACTTGGCTCCGATCTTTTGTTCCAACCCTCTATCAGCCGGATAATAAAACCGTTTGCCATTCAATTCTGGCGGGAAATAACTCTCGCCTGCCGCATAGCCGCCCTCTTCGTCATGTGCGTATCGATAATCCTTGCCATAACCCAGTTCCCTGGCCAAATTGGTTGGCGCATTACGCAAATGCAGCGGGACTTCAAGGCTGCCGGTTTCCTGCACCAGTTGGTTTGCCGAGTTGAACGCAGCATAAACTGCATTGCTTTTCGGCGCACTGGCGAGATACAACACCACTTGTGCCAAGGCCAGCTCCCCCTCAGGTGAACCCAGACGTGTATAAGTCTCCCATCCGTTTAATGCCAGCTGTATAGCGCGTGGGTCCGCATTGCCAATGTCTTCACTCGCTATCCGCAATAATCGGCGCGCAATATATAACGGATCACAACCGCCGTCCAACATGCGTGTTAACCAGTATAACGACGCATCCGGATCTGATCCTCTCACTGATTTATGCAGAGCGGAAATCTGTTCATAAAAAATATCTGCCCCTTTGTCAAAGCGTCGCAGACTTTCCTGGCTCACAGCAGCAATAACGGTTTCATCGATATTGATATCCTGTCCCTTTTCATTGCTGGCGAAATCTGCAGCGATCTCGAGCAGATTCAGGGCGCGTCTTGCATCCCCGTCAGCGATGCTGGCAAGTATTGTGACCGCATCCTTTGACATGGTAATCGACATTCTTCCCAGTCCTCGCTCCTGATCAAGCAAGGTAGCTGTGATTAACTGCTCCAGATCAGCAATCTGCAAACTTTTAAGCACATAGGTTCGTGCACGGGAAAGAAGTGCGTTGTTCAATTCAAAGGCCGGATTTTCTGTAGTAGCGCCAACAAACAGGATCGTTCCGTTTTCAATATGTGGCAGAAAAGCATCCTGCTGTGATTTGTTGAATCGATGCACTTCATCAATGAATAGAACAGTTTTCTTGCCTTGGGCACGATACTGTAACGCAATACCCACTGCTTCCCGGATTTCCTTGACCCCGGCCAACACTGCAGAAAGTGATTCAAAATGACTTTCGCTCTGGTTGGCAAGCAGCCGTGCAAGCGTCGTCTTACCAACGCCCGGTGGTCCCCATAAGATCATGGAATGCAGCGCCTGGTTCTGGATTGCTTCCCACAATGGTTTGCCGGGTGCAAGGATATGCTGCTGTCCGACAAATTCAGAAAGAGATCGGGGACGCATACGGGCAGCTAACGGCACCGACGTCTGCTTGTCAGATTCACTGATCAAAAATGGTTGGACCAACGGCTTTATCCTGTACCGTGGAATTATTCGATATAGGTGTTCTGAATAACCTCAACACCAGTGGGAACCTGAAATACAAAGCGACCGTCATCTATCCCTGCATTTTGGGACAAGTTGGAAAACTGCCAGACTGTTTTTTGTCCATTGCTGCTATCCATGTAAATCATGTCCAATGCATATCCCCGAAAAGTCAGCACAATCTGGCGATAAACATTATCTGATGCCAGTGGGTGAAGTTCAAACTCGGTAAATTCGGAGTCACCGGTATCCCGCGTGATGACCTCATACTCGTCCGCCAGGTCCCCGGTATCGCCACTCAGAAGTCTGGCTGCCAGTTCTGACCGACTGGACTCCCAGGGTTCCACTACAACCTGTTCGAGATCAGGCTGGTAGTTCCACAGGCTTGATCCATCAGTAACGACCAGCTCAGGAAAAGGTGCGATTGTCTCCCAGTAAAACCCATTTGGGCGCTTGATCATCATCCTGATTTCGCTTTCCTCAAGCACGCCACCGTCGGCTTCCACGATCAGCTGACTCACATCTGCTTCCAGCGTACTTATCTTGGCCAGATAACTGTCCAGGGCCGCAAGGGCTTCGGCGTCAGCCAGAGCGCCAGCGGACTGAATAGACAAACAAGCAAATATCACGACCGGGGTCAATTTAAGCACAGGGAAATTACTCTTGGTGTTAACCCGCAACGGGGAAAACGTCAATTACGGGGTGGTGGAGGTGCTATTACTTCACGGGAACCATTGCTACTCATTTCAGATACTACTCCAGCCGCTTCCATAGTTTCAATCATACGTGCTGCTCGATTGTATCCTACCCTGAGTTTTCGCTGGACTGCAGAAATAGATGCCTTGCGGGATTCGGTGACAAAACGCACTGCTTCATCATAAAGATCATCATCTTCCTCACCCTCTCCAGTGCCAGCATTTCCCAGGTTGCCGAAATCCATCTCATCAGCACTCATGGTTATTTCTTCCATATAGACCGGCTCACCACGCAGTTTCCAGTCAGCAACGACCCTGTGCACTTCTTCATCACTCACGAAGGCACCGTGAACCCTGGTGGCTACTCCGCCGCCGGGTGGCAGGAACAGCATATCACCATGACCCAATAGCTGCTCCGCTCCACCCTCCCCCAAGATAGTGCGCGAGTCCACCTTGGACTGAACCATAAACGAAAGTCGGGTCGGGATATTGGCCTTGATCAGCCCGGTCAATACGTCGACTGATGGTCGCTGGGTTGCAAGTATCAAATGAATTCCAGCCGCCCGGGCTTTTTGAGCAATGCGGGCAATGAGCTCCTCTACTTTTTTGCCGACAACCATCATCATGTCAGCCAATTCGTCCACTATTACTACCACGCAGGGTAAGGCTTCGAGTTCAGGAGCGGATTGCTCCTCGATAAGCAACATTGGATCAGGTTGCCACATTGGATTCAGTAATGGCTTGCCCAGTTTTTTGGCGTCTGTAACTTTTTTGTTATAACCAGCGAGATTGCGAACTCCGAGTGTGGACATCAGCCGGTAACGTCGTTCCATTTCCGCAACACTCCAGCGCAGTCCGTTGGCAGCATCCTTCATATCAGTAATCACCGGGCACAACAGGTGTGGTATGCCATCGTATACTGACAGCTCGAGCATCTTGGGGTCTATCATGATCATGCGGACCTGCTCGGGTGTTGATTTGTACAACAGGCTTAAAATCATTGCATTGATACCCACGGACTTGCCTGACCCGGTAGTGCCGGCGACAAGCAGGTGCGGCATTTTTGCCAGATCCACGATAACCGGCTTACCAACTATGTCATGGCCCAAAGCAAGGCTTAATGGAGAGTAGGCCTTGTCAAACTCCTGAGACGACAGTACTTGCGACAGCAGGATGACATCCCGTGTTTCATTGGGAATTTCAATTCCAATTACGGTCTTACCAGGAATTACTTCCACTACGCGTACACTGACTACTGCCAGCGATCGCGCAAGATCCTTGACCAGATTGCTTATTCGACTGACTTTTATCCCCGGGGCTGGCTGAACTTCAAAGCGGGTGATAACAGGGCCCGGATTGACCGCCGTCACTTCAATTTCAATACCGAAATCTTTCAGCTTTAATTCTAACAAACGGGACATGGCCTCAAGGGACTCTTTGGAGAACCCGGTCTCATTTGACTCCTGCCAGGCGTCCAACAGACCAATCGCCGGAAGCTCCTTGACGGAAGTACTGGTAAACAGTCTCCCCTGTTTTTCCTTTTCTACGCGTATTGACCTGGGAAGTTGTTTGACCGGTGGCGCTGCGATTGTTGGCGGTATCCTCTTCCGTGCTTTGGCAATATGAATATCCAGAACCCGCTTGCGGTTTTCGAGTTTTTCCCTGGCTTCCAGGTCCAATCGATATTGCTGTAACCAATGACTGCAGCGCGCAGAAGTTTTGTTTACCAGCAGGAGCGACCAGCTGCCGAGCTGGTCGATCACTTTCAGCCAGGATATCTCTGCGAATACCGTCAAACCAAAAAGGAAAATAGCGATCAGGACCAGCGTACTGCCAAGCGTCGCGAAAAACGGCAGGATCGAATCGATCAACAAGGTCCCGATCAGTCCGCCAGCCTGGTAGGGAGTTTCCGGCGCAATCGCAAAATGCAGAGTGGCCAGACCGCATCCGGAAATGGTCAGCAATACAAAACCAAGGGTCTTCAGCCCGAACAGTGGCCAGGAAAACGGTTTCTCTAACTCGGTCTCCCGAAACGATGCGTAGACCTTATAGGCAAGAAATAACGGAAAACCGAATGCCAGGTAGCCAAACAGGTGTAGTAAGACGTCGGCCAGCCAGGCGCCATAACTGCCTACGGCATTACTTACCTCCGCCCCGTTTCCGGTGGTTGTGAACCCTGGATCTTCCGGAGAATAGGTCCCCAGGGCAATGAGCAGAAACAAGCCCAGCAAAAAATAAACGATCAGGGTCCCTTCCCTGGTCAGCCTTTGCATGATGGTTTGGACCTCGTCGGATTGCTTTATTGCAGCCATAATCTATCTATATCAACATGTTAGAGTAATAACCAAGAAACAGAGTTCTATCGTGTAAGCAGGCACTAACCTGGCGATTCTAGCGCCATTTCACCAACAAGTTAACGGCTAGTGACCGGGAATAATGAGACCTGGGCAGGTGCCCGAATTCACTGACTCTGGTGCACGAAAAGAACGTAAAATACGGTCCGCCACGTTATTCAAAATACAGAGATCTGACCCTCATGAGCGAAACAAGTCACCACCAATTGATAATTCTGGGCTCTGGCCCGGCCGGTTATAGCGCAGCCGTCTATGCGGCAAGAGCAAATTTGAATCCAATCGTTATTACCGGCCTGATTCAGGGGGGGCAACTGACGACCACAACCGACGTGGACAATTGGCCCGGCGATGTCGAGGGTCTGCAGGGGCCTGTCCTCATGGAGAGAATGAAAAAACATGCAGAACGGTTCGAAACCAGGCTTGTCTTTGACCAGATTTTCAAAGCAGATCTGAGTCGCCATCCGTTTCAATTGGAGGGTGATACCGGCCTCTATACCTGCGATGCCCTCATTATCGCGACCGGCGCTTCGGC
>JBBDXV010000124.1:0-6768 GCA_040902165.1 Pseudohongiellaceae bacterium | reverse complement strand
TTAATCTGGTAGACAATGCATTTCTCAATCATACCGATGAAACACCACAGGGTTTTGGTTATGCGGTTTTCGGCGAGGTGATCAGCGGAATGGAA
The DNA here is from genome assembly GCA_040902165.1 of Pseudohongiellaceae bacterium. Lineage (GTDB taxonomy): Bacteria > Pseudomonadota > Gammaproteobacteria > Pseudomonadales > Pseudohongiellaceae > NORP240. Next base: position 6,673 of record JBBDXV010000124.1, on the reverse strand, counting down.
GTGGTGGATGCTATTGCCAAGGTAGCTACAGGCCCCGGTCGCTACGGCCACCAGAATGTTCCGGTTGAACCTGTAGTGATCAATTCGGTGCGACGCGCGCCATGATCGCTGCGGTATAAACCAGTTTTCGAAGAGAGGGAAGCCCGGCGCCAGCAGCCAGAGACATTACCTGTCGTTGCTGTCGTAGATGTTTCCGCATGCCAGTATTGGAATCTAAATGCGGATATTCCAGGTATTCTACAATCACTCTTTAAAGAGACGAGTGACTTTACCGCTTTCCATTGGCCGGCTCTCGGCGGCGACTTTTGAGGGGGGATGGTAGATCTCCCATAATGGATCAACCGCTTCTTCCTTGGGCTCAAATCCAACTACGGCTGCCACCAGGGTTTCGCGAATCGCAATCAGATCCATTTGCTTACAGGCGTCCTGCAACCGACCGATTAATGTCTCAAGCTGTTCCCATGGCAAGAAATCTTCTTCTGCACGCATGATCTTGGGATGTTCGGTACCAGTCACTGATTCTCCGATCAACAGTTCCTCGTAAAGTTTCTCGCCGGGACGCAGTCCGGTATATTCGATTGCGATGTCGCCGCGATAGGAGTTTTCATCCTTGATATCGTAGCCCATCAGGTGAATCATTTTCTTCGCGAGATCCACAATTCGAATCGGCTCGTTCATATCCAGCACAAACACGTCACCGCCCTTGGCCATTGAGCCAGCCTGAATCACCAGCTGAGCAGCTTCCTGTACTGTCATGAAGTAACGCGTGACTTCCGGATGGGTAACCGTAACCGGGCCACCCAGGGCAATCTGTTTTCGAAACAGCGGCACTACCGAGCCAGACGACCCCAGCACGTTTCCGAATCTCACCATACTGAAACGCGTAGGGTTTTTCCTTTGTGCCATTGCCTGCAAGACCTGTTCAGAAAAACGTTTGGTAGCACCCATAACATTGGTAGGCCGAACGGCCTTGTCAGTAGAAATCAGGACAAAGTTTTTCACCTGATACTTTTCTGCAGCCTGGGCAGCGATCAACGTACCAAATATATTGTTCTGCACGCCTTCGACAATATTCTTTTCAACCATCGGGACCTGTTTGTATGCAGCCACGTGATAGACCGTTTCTACACCGAAACTCTTGAGGGCGTTTTCCATTTGCAGGCGATTGCAGACCGACCCCAGCAATGCAATCAGTTCAATCTGATCTCTGCCATCCATCGCCTGTATGGTTTCATGCAACTCATTTTCAATGGCATACAAACCGTATTCGAATGAATCCAGCAAGACCAGACGTTTTGGTTTCATTAGTACGATTTGTCGACATAATTCAGAACCAATAGACCCGGCCGCTCCGGTTACCATCACAGACATTCCGGTGATACAGGCGCCAAGCAATTCCGGGTTAGGCGGTACGATGTCACGCCCCAGCAGGTCCTCAATATCAATATCCCTTACCTCGTCTACTCCGACCTTGCCGGTAACCATGTCAAAGAGGTCCGGCACCGTCTTGACGTGCACAGGAAGATGCTCCAGACGATTGAGTATCTCTTTGCGTTCCGCATGCGTCGCTGAGGGTATCGCCAGCAATATCTGTCTCACGGCGTAAGTTTCGATCAGTTCATACAGGGAATTTGGGCTGTATACACGAATTCCGTGCACCATGCTGCCGACGATCTCGCGCCCGTCATCAACGAATGCAACTGGCAGATACTGGTCGCCATTCTGCAAAGCAACCACAAGTTGCATCCCGGAATTGCCGGCGCCATAAATGATTACCGGCTCTTTGGGTCTGAAATTCTGAATCAGACTCAGCAACGCCAACTTGGAAACGAATCTTGTTCCACCCACAAGCAACAGTGTCATCATCCAGTATATGCCTAACACTGAATATCCGTCCGTCTGCCTGCCCTCAGTGAACAGGTAAGTGAGGGCAACAAACACTGTGGCAATGGTAACACCCTGTAGCAGCACAAGGGTTGACTGCAGCCCCATGTAAAGAAGGATAGCTCGGTATACGCCAATTCGGAGGAAGACCAGGATTGTGGCCAGATTGGCGATAGCCAGGTAAAAGTAGAAAGAGCGGCTCTGGACAAATAAATCCTGCCCCAGCAATGACATTGAAAGCCACAGTGCCAACACCAACATGACGCTGTCCCCCAGCATCATTAGAATCTGTTTGACCGGTCGCGCTATGGGAATGGTGTAGAGGTTCATTTTCTATATCCTGGCATTCTGCGATTTCTTCGGCATCCGGCCTGGTTTTTCATTCCTTTTCATTTCATTTACTTTCATGGTTCATGCCGACTTCCCTGCATTGAGGTGTATCGCGAGTAACGCCAAAGGTATCACGGCCAGCAAGGTCAAATATACCCCCAGACGCGGGTACGCTGTGGCGTACAGCGCCAATGGCGCAAGCCAGAAAACATTGATCAACAGAACCGACAGTGTCACCGTACGATGAGAGTGATACTTGCGCGTTGCGTGCTGATAGGCATGTGTATTGTGACTCATAGACCACTTCTGTCGGGATTTCACCCTGCGAAAGAGTGTAACTGTGGCATCCACTACAAAAACGGCCAGCAAGAGCAACCAGGTCCACAGCGTGATACTGGCGTTCTGCATACTTATAAGGGCCATTGCCCCCAGAATGTAGCCAATAAATCCGCTACCGGCATCCCCCATAAATATCTTTGCCGGTGGCCAATTGAATACCAGAAAACCTGCTACCGAGACACAGATGACTGCCGACATCTGGGTCGTCACCTGATCGCTGGAATTTATAGCAATCATATATGTCACCAGGGTTACAAAGCAGGCCTCCGAACCTGCCAATCCGTCTATCCCATCCATAAAATTGTAAAGATTGATCAACCAGACCATCGCAAATACGCTCAGTATCCCGATCAACCAGGGAATATCCAGGAACCAGTCGGCAACTTGTATACCTGCTGGCGGTCCCAACCAAAGCACGGTCCATATGGCCACGGCAAACTGAATTGCCAGACGCAGGCGAACACCGAGCCGGTAAATGTCATCCAGCAAACCCAGTGCTGCCACTGCCAGGCCACCCAGCAAGGCCATATAAACCTGGAACGGGAAAACCTGCTGCAAGAAGGAGAAACTGGCAAACAGGTAAAAACAAGCGATGAAGGCAAGTCCGCCGCCGACCGGCACGGGACGTTGATGGGCACTGCGGGCAACCGGCAGATCCATTACTTTGTTGTGGGTTGCCAGCTGTCGAACCAGCCATGTCAGGCTGCAACTTGCCAGAAAAACCAGTGCCAGCCAGGCCCAGTCGGTCATGATGCAGTTAACTCGTGTAATGTGTTGCTGCGAATGAAGACTATGTCGGCCAGTAGTATTTATCCGCCAGTAAATCCAGGCACATTACCGCGGAAATCCGAAGTCTCAGGCTGCGTGGTTTTCACGATGAGCCGGAACCATAACGGTAAGTGCCTGGCCAGAAAAAACTGCTAATTTTTTACAATCAAGATGCGGTCGCGGTTCTTTTCCACAGTAGCCATACCGATGCCTTTCACTTCGGCAAGCTGCTCTACAGTTTGAAACTTGCCATGGGTTTCCCGATAAGCCACGATTTCTATCGCCCTCGCCATGCCGACCCCTTCCAGGGTTTCCGCCAAGGTGGCTGCATCCGCAGTATTGATATCGACCATTTCCTGGGGCATGGTCAAAAGTGCCGGTTCGTCAGCTGCCCAGACAGCGGGCATTAATACCAGAGAAACGGCCAGTATCAGCGTGTTTAAGCAATGAGAGACTTTCATAAAGATATCCTTATCACTAATTGAAATGGAGAAATGACAGCCGACCGGCTGCTGCAAAAAGTCTAGCAAAGAATCGAGGTAACGCCAGAAATCTCGCTACAAAACTCCTCCAGTGCAGACCGGGGTGAAGCGGCACGCGTAATCGGACGCCCCACCACCAGGAAATCACTGCCGGCACGTATGGCATCTGCCGGTCCGGCCACACGCTGCTGATCAGCAGCGACATCTTGCTGTCGGCGTATGCCCGGGGTAACAAGACAAAACCCGCTCCCCAGAGTCCTGCGCAGCATTTCCGTTTCAACCGCAGAACAAACCACCCCGTCCAGCTCACAATCTTCAACCAGCAGAGCCAGACGTTTGACTTGTTCCACAGGCGTAGCATTGATGCCGGTTTCAAACAGGTCTTCCTGATTCATACTGGTCAGAACGGTAACACCAATCAGCAAGGGTTTGTCTGACCCATATGGCAACAGCGCATTGCGACTGGCTTCCATCATGGTCCGCCCGCCTGCGGCATGAATATTTACCATCCACACACCCAACTCAGCGGCAACCTTGACAGCGCTCGCGACAGTATTGGGAATGTCGTGGAATTTCAAATCCAGAAAAACCTCAAAACCTCTTTTCTGTACTGCCTTTACCAGCTGCGGTCCACAGGCAGTAAACAGCTCCTTGCCGATCTTCACACGACACAATGCCGGATCGAGATCATCTAACAGGGCAAGTGTGGAATTCGAGTCAGGGAAATCCAGCGCCACAATAATTCGTTTGTCGGTATCTTCAGTCATCCATCCTCCAGCGCCTGGCCGTTATGATCTACTCACCTTCTATTCCCAGAATCGGTTTGACCGTATCCCATCTTTGACAACTTGGGCATTGCCAGTAGAGGCTGCGGGTTTCAAAGCCGCACTGATTGCATCTATAGCCGGGTTTGCGCGCCAGCCAACGCTCGGTGATAGATTTGAGCAACAGCAGATTCTCCCGCAATGCTCCCGAGCATTCATTGGCCTGTAATTCCAACAGAGCTGTCATCCCCTTCAGAGACGGATAACGTGTCATCTTGCTGGACAGAAATTCTACCGCCGCGGTTTCGCCTTGTTGCTGGCGGACCAGCTTCGCCAATTCCAGAATGACACTCACTCGCGGCTCTTCATCAAGACAGGCCTGCAGGAATTTACCAAATTCGTCTATCTCTCCAAGCTTGGCATAACACTCCGCCATGGGTTTGATGAGCTCGGAAATAAATTCAGGCTGCTGTTGCCTTATCAGTGCAAGCTCCTTGATAGCCTTTTGATAATCTCCGCTGCTTTGTTCAACGGCAGCCGCCAGAAACGCAGCGCGCACACTGTGCCGGTCAAACTGAAACGCCTTTTTGACATACTCGCGGACTTCATCGAGTTGGCCATGTTCCATCGCCTGATCTGCCAGTTCGCAACAATAATGCGCTGCAGTTCCGTGCAGCACTGCATCTTTTTTGAATGGGGAACTTTGCAACAGCTTTTCCACACAGCCAATTGCCTGATGCCATTCCTTTTCGGTCTGGTAAATTGTCATTAGCTGGCGCAGCGCTTCCAGCTTGGCATTGCTGTCTATTTCCAACATTTCCTTCAACAGGCGCTCAGCGCGGTCCAGCAAGCCGGCAGCGATATAGTCGGTTGCCAACTCGAGTTTTACCGCATCAGCGAAATGGGCATCCAGAGATGGTCGCGCCAATAACGTCTGATGCACATGGATTGCCTTGTCCACTTTCCCTCGACGTCTTAGCAGCGTACCAAGGGCCAGGTGCGTCTCCGCAGTGTCACCATTTACCTCCAGTGCGCGGATAAATGTGTCTATGGCTTCATCCGGTTCATCCCGAAGCAGATAATTCAAGCCGACGAAATAGTCGTGATAAATTCGGGTAAGGCTGCGCTTTCCTGCCTGTGGCCTGAGAGAAGTCAATCTGGCCAGCAACCAACCTACTCCCACTGCCAGCACCAGCAACAGGAATAATAAGAAATTTATTTCGGTCATTTGATTTCCTTCAATGCCAGCGATCGCAGTCTGGCCACCTCGGTTTCAGCGAGGTGGGCACGCTTGCGCAATTGAATCAGCTCACGTCTGGTTTTGAAGTAATGCGAGAAACCGGTGCCAAACAACAAACCAAGCGATCCGCCCAGCACAAAGGCGAGAATGATCCACACCGAGACCGGCTGCGGCGCAAAATCCCAAAGCCAAAGTGAAAGGCCAACCCTGGCAGTGTTGAGCATCGAAAATGCAATGACTGCCAGAAATACCAGCAGAAGAAACAGACTACCTAGAAATTGCATCAGTTTTGTCATTTTGACGAAGTTTGCCTGAGACCGGGTAGGCCAGTATAACAAGTCACCCCTTTGAGTCCTTCCGGGAAAACAAAAAAAAGCCTGATTCCAGGAACCAGGCCGTTTTACTGTCTGACAATCGCGCTCAGGGTTCGCGAAAATTGTGTGCTAGCGGAAGCCTTCCACCTGCATCGCTTCATTGACCCGGTCGCGCAATTCCTTGCCTGGTTTGAAATGCGGAACGTATTTGCCAGTCAATGCCACTGGTGTACCCGTCTTGGGGTTGCGCCCGATACGGGGAACCCGGTAGTGCAAGGAAAAGCTGCCGAATCCCCGTATTTCGATTCGTCCACCCTCCTCCAGCACTTCTGACATGTAATCCAGTATCGCCTTGACTGCCAATTCAACGTCTTTGGCGGATAGCTGTGTTTGTTTTCCTGCAATCCGCTCAATCAGTTCCGACTTCGTCATTACCTTTTCCCCTCAAGCTATGACATTGAACCACACCGGCAGTCCGCGAAGCGGCGAAGGCCGTGGCCTTCGCTCACTCAGCTTTTGCCCATCTTGGCTTTAATCAGGTCACCAATGGTT
>JBBDXV010000123.1:0-6772 GCA_040902165.1 Pseudohongiellaceae bacterium | reverse complement strand
CCAGCTCTAAAAACCAGCCAAAAATAGGTGTAAACTCCGCGTTCTAAACTAATCGGTAGCCATGCTGTCCAAGCTCTCTACAGTGGCCGGCTTTCCAGCCGATTACCCGCACAACGACAAGGTCGATTTAACAACAACACTATGGCAGAAAAGTGGCAGCTGAAAGATCATGACAGAGAGCGGCAGATTTTTAACCGCCGTTTGTTTGCGGCCGGACTGGTCAGTTTCCTGTTGCTGGCGGCCCTGTTTGCCAAGCTGGTAAACCTTCAAATCCAGCAATACGAATATTTTTCCGCGCGATCGGACGACAACCGCCTCCATTCCCAATATATCCCTCCCGGCCGTGGTTTGATCTTCGACCGCAACGGTGTGTTGCTGGCCGATAACCGACCGATCTTCAACCTGACCGTGGTAAATGAACGGACCAGTGATATCGAGGCGGCGTTAAAGTATCTCTCCAGTATTATTCGTATCACTCAGGATGACCTGGCTCAGTTCAATAATCGTATGCGCCGCGCCCGGGTACCCTATTCATCTGTTCCTATTCGTTATCAGTTAACCGAGGAAGAAATGGCGACGTTTGCCGTCAATGAGCATCGCTTGCCGGGGTTTTCGATTGAGGCACAACTGGTACGGAATTATCCCCTGGCCAGTCTCACTGCACACACTGTTGGTTATGTCTCTGAAATCAACAAGGAAGAAATCGACAGCATGTCGCCCGAGCGAAAGGAAAATTACGGCGGCACGAACCATGTTGGTAAAACCGGTATTGAAAAGACCTATGAAGATCTGCTGCATGGAACGGTCGGATACGAAACTGTAGAGAAGAATAATCGGGGTCAGGTTATGCGGGTTCTGGATCGCACTTATCCGGCATCCGGCAAAAACCTGTATCTGCATTTGGACTCCCGTCTTCAGGCGGCAGCGGCCGAGGCACTGGGAGACTTCCGGGGTGCTGTGGTTGCCATTGAGCCCGAGACCGGCGGCATACTGGCCATGGTTAGCAGACCAGGGTTTGATCCAAATTTGTTTGTTACCGGAATAAGCTCAAGGGATTATCGTTCACTGGTTACAGATCAATTGAATACACCGCTTTTCGATCGTGCAACCAATCCCTACCCGCCGGGTTCTACGATAAAGCCGTTTATCGGTCTGGGCGGTTTGCAGCACGGATTTGTCGACTATGATTTTGCCATCGAGGATCCCGGCTACTTTCGCCTGCCGGGAGTGTCCTATCGCTGGAACGACTATACGTTTCGAACTGTAATAGGTGGCGGTCATGGCCACACCGATCTGAAGAAAGCCATCTATCAGTCCTGTGATACTTTCTTCTATGATCTGGGCAACCGGATGGGCATCGACACAATTCACAGTTTCATGTCGATGTTCGGCTTTGGCGCCAACTATGCACTGGATATTCCTTATGCCCGCTCAGGTGTTCTGCCCTCACGGGAATGGAAAATGGAGTCTCGCGGCGAACCCTGGTATCCAGGAGACACAATACATTCATCCATTGGCCAGGGTTACATGTGGGTCACACCCTTGCAGCTGGCCACTGCTATTTCAGTAATCGCCAACAAAGGAATCATGGTCCAGCCGCGAATGCTGAAGTCAGTCGATGATGCACCGTTCGAGCATGTAACCGATCCGGCCTTGCAAAGCGTTGAGCTTGATGATCCGGATTACTGGAATTACATGGAAGACGCCATGGTCCAGGTAGTTCATCGGCCGTTCAACAACGAGTTCCGTGATTATGGAACGGCCTACGAGGCGATAGCACAACCGGATCGCAATATGGCATATAAAATTGCCGGCAAGTCCGGCACTGCCCAGATCGTTGCGATCAGTCAGGATGTTCTCAAGAGCAGTGACATCGAACTGCAGGATGTCCATAAGGACCATGGACTCTTTGTTTCCTACGCGCCTGCGCAAAATCCGCAGGTAACCCCGAAGATTGCGCTGGTTGTGTTTGTCGAAAATGGTGAACACGGAAGTTCTGTCGCCGGACCTATTGCCAAGCAGATCATTGATACTTATTTGCTGGAAATTCTGGCGATCGACTTCAATGCACTGGCTGAAAAGGAAGCAGCGGCACTGGTAACATCGAACCAATGATCAATCAGGATTTCACCCGCCAGCTCGATAACCCGACCTGGGAAATGGGCAAGCGTAAATCTCTTTCCCGATTTCTGCGTATAGACCCCCCTTTGCTGTTTTCTCTGCTGACTCTCGGCGCTTTCGGACTGATGATTTTGTACAGTGCCAGCGGCGAGAATGTGAATGAAATAAGACGACAGGCGGCTTCGCTTGGAGCGGCCGTGGTGTGTATGATCATAGTTGCCCAGTTCAGCATTCATTTTTACCGGCGCTGGGCACCTTCCATGTACCTCGGGGCTCTGGGTTTACTGTTTCTGGTTTTGTTTATAGGGGTTGAAAGAAACGGCGCCAGGAGCTGGCTTGATTTGCCGGGAATGCCCAGTTTTCAACCTTCAGAGATCATGAAATTCATGGTGCCGATGCTGGTGGCCTGGTATCTGGGCAGTCGCCCGTTGCCGCCGCGATTCAAACACCTTTTCTGGGCGACTTTGATGATTCTGGTGCCTGCGGCACTGATCGTCGTTCAGAATGACGCCGGTACCGCCATCATGGTGACGATGTCAGGTGTCTTTGTCGTGCTGCTGGCGGGAGTGCGTTGGCGTATCGTCTTCAGCGGCTTGTTGGCTGCCTTGCTTGTCTCGCCGGCCTGGTATTTGTTTCTGGCCCAGGAACATCAGAAGAACCGCATACTTACCTTCTTTGACCCGTACCGGGATCCAACTGGTGCCGGTTACAACATTATTCAGTCACAGATTGCGATAGGATCGGGCGGTTTATACGGCAAGGGTTGGCTCAATGGTGCCCAGTCGCAACTTGACTTCATTCCGGAAAGCAACACGGACTTTATACTGGCAGTTCTGGCCGAGGAGTTTGGCCTGATGGGGATACTGTTCCTGGTGATTCTGTACCTGATGGTGATGGCACGTGGATTCTCCATTGCTTATTACGCGCAGGACACATTCAGTCGCTTGTTGGCCGGCAGTATCGTGCTCACGTTTTTCTTCTATATATTTGTCAACATGGCCATGGTCTCCGGATTGTTACCGGTCATTGGACTGCCACTACCTCTCATTAGCCGAGGCGGGACTTCGATGTTGACTCTGTTTGTCAGCTTCGGCCTGCTTATGTCGATCAATGCCCGCGGAAGCCGCTGGCAACCGTGACTGCTGATCGCTGCCGGGATAAGGGAAACGGCTAAAAAATTTCAGCTGCTGGACGCTAAACTGTTGAGTAATCCATGCCAGAAGCCTGTCAGTTACCCGTATCTTATTGATATTTAAGGATTTAAGTGATGTGCCTGCATTTGCTCAGGGTCGCGAGAGCCGCCTCAACGCTCGGATTACTGCTTTTCCTGGGCGCCTGTGCAAGCGTACCAACGACATCCACCAATAGCCGCTATGTGATTCAGCAGGATCGGGCTCCCACCAGGTCCATCAATATCAATGAAATTCCAGAGGTGCTGCCGGAACCGATAAATCGCCGCCTCGCCGGCAACCGCAGTCCTTATACGGTGCTGGGAAAAACCTACCATGTGATGGCTACCGAGGAAGGTTACAGTGAACGGGGAGTTGCCTCCTGGTATGGCGAAAAGTTTCACGGCCACCGGACTTCCAATGGTGAAGTATTCGATATGTTTCAGGCTTCTGCAGCCCACAAGTCCTTGCCGATTCCGAGCTTTTTACAGGTAACCAATCTGGACAACAATCGCAGTCTCATTGTAAGGGTCAATGATCGGGGACCGTTTCATGGTGATCGTCTCATCGACTTGTCCTATGCCGCCGCAGTCAAACTAGGATTTGCTGACCGCGGAACCGCCAGGGTTCAACTGGACGCGATTTTGCCGCCGACCTATGCCAATGAGCGCGCACCCGCGGCGCCAGAACAGATTGTCGACCAACACGCGAGCGGGATGGATCAAGAAAGCTATCTACAGGTTGGCGCGTTTGCAGATCTGACTGCGGCAGAACAATTGAGCTTTCAACTCAGGCGCATAACCGAATTACCGGTATTTATCCGCTCGGTGGCCAGCAATAGCAGTCAGATTCTGCATCGCGTTCGCGTAGGGCCGATCAATGATCCGGGTGAACTGCAGCGCCTGAGCGACAGCGTGGTTGCCGCCAGACTTGGAAGTCCTTACACTGTGACCGAGTAGTTTGAAATTCCCCGCGGCATTCCAGCCCTCGCGTCACCTGAACTTGACTCTTTACTGCACACACAAAGCAATGGGTATTTCTGACATGTCTGAGCAACATTTTGTACCGTCTTTTCCACGCACCCTGTTGATTCTTTTGGCAAGCCTGCTGTTGCTGTTGCCGACCGTCAAACTGTTTGCCGCCTCGTCCATCATACCCAGACCTCCGGAAATTGCAGCGACCAGTTTTATATTGATGGACGCTCAAACCGGCTACGTCATTATGGAGCAGGCTGCAGACGAACCCCTGCCGCCGGCAAGTCTTACCAAAATCCTGACTGCTTATGTCGCCGTTGAAGAAATACAAAGCGGTAATCTGAGCTTAAGTGACATGGTTCATATCAGCGAGAAAGCCTGGCGAACCGAAGGCTCTAAAATGTTCGTCGGTGTGAATACTGAAGTGAGTGTTGAGGATTTGTTGCGTGGAATTATTATCCAGTCGGGTAACGACGCCAGTGTTGCTGTTGCTGAGCACATAGCCGGAAGTGAAGATGCCTTTGCCGATATGATGAATCAGTACGCCGAAGTACTGGGGCTGCAGAATTCCTTCTTTATGAATTCCAGCGGACTGGATACCGAGCAATACTACAATCGTATGTCGGCACGGGATCTGGCCTTGCTGGCCAGGGCATCCATCTACAATCATCCCGATTTCTATCCGCTTTATGCTGAGCGCGAATATACCTATAACAACATACGTCAACCAAATCGTAACACACTGTTGTTCCGCGATCGCAATGTGGATGGACTTAAAACCGGCCACACTGAAGCCGCTGGTTATTGCCTGGTAACTTCCGCAACCAGAGATGGTATGCGGTTGATAGCGGTAGTGATGGGAACTGCCAGCGAAGAGGCCAGGGCCGTAGAAACGCAAAAATTGCTGACTTATGGATTTCGCTATTACGAAACACACAAGTTGTACAGTGCCAACCAGACGCTGGGTAATGTACCGGTTTATTCCGGTAAGCTGAATGCTGTCGATCTTGGCATCGCGGAGGAAGTTTATATCACCATTCCGCGCGGCCAGGCTGAAGAAATGTCAGCATCAATGAATATTGAGGAAGTCATCAAAGCGCCGCTGGAACAGGGCCAGATTATGGGAACCGTGACAGTCGTACTGGAAGACGACTTGCTGTACCAGGGCAATGTCATAGCCATGCAAGCGGTAGAGCAGGGCGGGATATTCAAACGATTCATCGATTGGCTGACACTGTTTTTTACCAACCTTTTCAGCTAGGCGGAAAGCATAACCGTTATGCAAATCAAGACCATCAACATCGACCAGGAACCGCCGCGTATTGAATTCCCCTGCGCCTATCCTATCAAGGTGATGGGCTTTGCCAGGGAATCCTTTCGTGCCGATGTGCTGGCAGTCATTGAACGTCACAGCGGTGGCATAACGGAAGAAAGGATTACTGTGCGAGCAAGCAGCAATGGAACGTATCTTTCGGTCACGGTAACGATAGAGGCCACCGGCGAAGAACAGCTACAGAAAATATTTGCGGACCTGAAAAATACCGACAGCGTCAAAATGGTACTGTGATCGAACCCGTCACGCCACTCCCAAACTTGTCACTGGAACAATACAGGCACTCTAGGGCACGCCCCCGGGCTGGTTCAAATACCCTGCCGATCGTCGTGCGCAGGTTGGGTTTGCAGGACTATATACCGATCTGGAAGTCCATGGCGTATATTGCCGGAAATCCGTCAACCCGGCACAAAGATGAAATCTGGATTTTGAGCCATAAGCCGGTGTTTACGCTTGGACAGGCAGGTAAACGCGAACACGTCCTGGATCCGGGTGATATTCCCGTAGTCAAGGTGGATAGAGGGGGGCAGGTCACCTACCATGGCCCTGGTCAGCTGGTAATTTACCTGCTGCTTGATGTCCGTAAGCGCGGTTTTGGCGTGCGTCGCCTGGTTCAATTGATTGAAGCAGCGATCATTGCGTCGCTGGCTGACTGGGGTATTGACGCAGTCACCCGCAGCGGGGCTCCCGGGGTCTATGTCGGGGATGCTAAAATCGCGGCCCTCGGGCTAAGAATCCGGAATGGCTGCAGTTACCATGGTCTGAGCCTGAACGTGCAGATGGATCTGTCCCCGTTCAAACGAATAAATCCCTGTGGTTATGCAGGGCTGGCGGTAACCCAGGTTGCCGACCTGACGAGCGTCGGGGATCGGTTAATGCAACGGCTGAGCGGCAACCTGGTAAACGCGTTACTTGTGCGCCTCGATTGTGAGTCACTGAATTTTGATGATAACCAGGCAGAAATGAATTCTTGAAAAACATTGAACAGGAATCGAACTGATGACCGACAGTACCCGGCGCAATCCGGTGGTAGAAGGCAAAAAACTCAGGGGCGCCGACAAAGTGGCGCGTATTCCAGTCAAGGTCATTCCCACTGTGGAGTTGCCGACCAAACCCGACTGGATCCGGGTAAAAATTCCTGCTTCACCCAGAGTCGCAAGCATCAGGCAGAAACT
>JBBDXV010000122.1:0-1078 GCA_040902165.1 Pseudohongiellaceae bacterium | reverse complement strand
GATCCAGAATTACAGCAACCACATCGAGCTGATGGTGCAGGCCGGTTACAGGAATCTGATTTGTTTCAGTGGCAATCGCAATGGCATGGATGATGAAAGCGGCCTGGAGAATTGTGCCCGTGGTCTGCGACAGATCATGGGTCTCGCTGAGCGCAATGGCATTGTCGTGCAGATGGAATTGTTCAACAGCAAGATTAATCATCCCGATTATATGTGCGACAGCTCAGCCTGGGGTATTGCCCTTTGCGAACGCATTGGGTCGCCGAACTTCAAGTTACTCTATGACATTTACCACATGCAGGTGCAGGAAGGCGATGTGATTCGAACGATTCGTGATCATCATGGCTGGTTCAGCCATTACCATACGGCTGGTGTACCGGGACGCAATGAGATTGATGACACCCAGGAGTTGTACTATCCGGCAATCATGCGCGCCATTTATGCAACCGGTTTCGATGGTTATGTGGCTCAGGAATTTATTCCACGACTCACAGTCAATGTGGACGGTACCGGTGGAGAAAGAAGCAATGCCGAGCGGATTGCCTCTCTGGCTCAGGCGGTTGCGATTTGTGATATCTGATCCCATAACAGCCAGACGTGTTGATACACGAAATTAAGTGCAACAACAGGAAATTCACCGTGAACAAAGTAACTGTTCAACAAGGCCGCCGTCAGTTCCTGAGATCCACAGTGGCATTGGGCGCAGCAAGCCTGGCCCCCTGGAGCATCAGTTCCGCACAGACCCGCAGGGTCGAACGAGTCGGCCTGCAACTGTACACAGTGCGCAATGAAATGAGCCAGGACTTCGCCGGCACCCTGGCCCGTGTCGCCGAGCTCGGTTTCAAGGAAATGGAATTTGCCGGCTATATGGGTCACAGCGCCACGCAAGTACGGAGCATGCTCGATGCCAATGGATTGACCTCGCCCGCTGCCCATATCCAGCTGCAGGCGATCCGCGACAATTTGGCAGGTGAAATCGACAGCGCACTAACCCTCGGCCAGAAATACATCGTCGTACCGGTATTGCCTGCCAATGAACGCGGCATCGCAGACTATCAGCGCCATGCTGAAACGCTCA
>JBBDXV010000121.1:0-6821 GCA_040902165.1 Pseudohongiellaceae bacterium | reverse complement strand
ATTTCTTTCAGGCGGGAGCCCAGCTCTATAGCGTTTGTACTGCCTGCCACCAGGCGTATAACCCCGATATCGTCTCCAAATTTGTGGAAAGCAGCGCGCAGTAATGTCTGTCAGTTTGAAATATACCGCGTGGTTTGCGATCGCCTCTATGGCGATGCTGGTGTTCGGCAGCACGGCGCTGGCGCACACGATAGCCGGTAATGACGCCAGTTTTGTACAGGGAATCGATGGGCCGGCAATACTTCCGTTTATCTACCTCGGCGCCAAACACATGGTTACCGGCTATGACCATCTGTTGTTTCTGATCGGGGTTATTTTCTTTCTGTATCGGGTCCGCCAGGTCGTTCAGTATGTAACTCTGTTTGCTCTCGGCCACAGCATAACACTTCTGATCGGGGTGCTGGCCAATCTGCAGGTCAATGCCTATATCATTGATGCGGTGATTGGTCTGTCGATTGTATACAAGGCATTCGAGAACATTGGAGGATTCAAACTTCTGCCGTTTCAACCGGACACCCGGATCGCAGTATTTGTTTTTGGTCTGTTTCACGGACTCGGACTGGCCACCAAACTGCAGGAGTTTGAACTGTCCGGGAATGGTCTGGTAACCAATATCATCAGTTTCAACATCGGCGTGGAAATCGGCCAGGTGCTGGCATTGTCGGTGATTCTTATTTTGCTCAGCGTCTGGCGCACCAGCACCAGTTATATCAGACATGCGTTCACAACCAATGCCGCATTGATGTGCGGTGGTTTCCTCCTGGCCGGTTATCAACTGGCCGGTTATTTTTTGCTCCCGGTGTATTGATTCCAAGGAGAAATACTGCGTGGCTACCGAGTCCCAGATCAATGTCGATCCGCGAAAAATTTTTACCGCTTCCCTGACTGCGCTGGCGTTGGCGGTGGTGCTGCTTTTTACTGTGATTTTGCCAGCGGAGTTTGAGTTTGACCCGCTGGGGACCGGTCGGTTGCTAGGTCTTGATGCATTGGCCGGAGCCGGCAATCTGGCGCTTGAAGATGACCAGCTCGAGCCGCATCGACAGGATTTCGTCGAGTTTCATCTGGAACCATTTCAGTCGGTTGAATACAAATACCAGATGGACCTGGATGCACCGATGGTGTTCAGCTGGAGTACGGATGGCGGTGAAGTTTATTACGACATGCACGCAGAGCCGGCTGGACTGGGCGCCGAGTACGCGGAGAGTTTCGGCATCGGCAATGCGTCGGCGAAGATGGGTACCTACCACGCACCATTCGCCGGGATACATGGCTGGTTCTGGGAGAATCGAGGACGCCAGGCGGTAGAACTGCGACTTTACAGCGCCGGCTTCTACGTTGGTTCCACGATTTTCGGGGATGGCGGTGAATTCCAGCGAAATCCCGAACCGGTTTTTGAATAGATTCTGGCGCAACAAAAAGCCCGCATTGAGGAATCAATGCGGGCTTTTTTGTTTGCGTCAGTTCAGGGTCAGCTGTTAACCGACCGGATCCGTGAACTATTGGGCTTCATTTACGTCAGCGCCATCACGCGGTGCGCCGGTACCGGAAGATCCCATGAACAGTTTGCGACCATCCGGGAATGTGATGTCACGGCCGTTGGCACGACAGGTAGGATCACAAAGGCGGTCTTTGGACTGATAACCGGTCACGATGATGTCGGTACCGATAACCAGTGAGTTGCGGTTAATACCGCGGCGCAGCAGGGTATTTGGCGTGCCCCCTTCTACCATCCAGGGTCCATGCTCCTCGGTACTTTCCGGATCCGTGTTGTTCAGATGAATCCAGGTGTGCGGGTTGATCCATTCCACTCGGGTAATGGGTCCGCCCAGTCGCACTGGCAGGTTGGCATCAAATTCGGCGGAGAACGCGTGATGCGCCTGAACCGGAGGTTTGATGGCAACAACTCCCAATGCGGTAATTGCTGCAAGTGCAAATAATTTAGCTTTCATCATGATCTACCCCTTTGGCTAACCTTGTAACTAATCCGGTGTACTTTGAGTCGCCAACCTGGTCCCGGATTAGAGTCGACCAGTATTAAACGCTATTGAATGCTCTTTTACCTTAGCATCGCCTTAACGACCAGCGGAATGCGACGAAATGCCGCATATCTTACCCAAAGGACCCTGTATTACCAAGTTAAATACCGCGCAGGGCATCTTCGGGTTTATTACAGGTTGTATCAGAAACCCAACTCTGCTTCACGGCCTTTGCGATATTTGCCGTACATCAGCTCTTCCACGAATTCTACACACTTGAATTGGGGCAGTTCGAAGCCTTCTTCAAGTCGGCGGTACAACGGCATGCTGATGGTCCACGGACGTTCGAAAATGTCCGGGTCTTCCATCGTCGCTTCGTACTGGATGACATTCTCATCCACCATTGTGTAACGCTCTGTGACTTTCAGCATATAGGTATGGTAGTTACCGGCACGGTCAAACCAGGTGCGATCGTCCAGACCGGTGACTTCCACTACCCAGGTATCGCCATCCCAATACCCCCAGGACTGACCCATCCAGGAATCCAGCGGTGCTTCACCCGGGTTTTCCAGGAAAACATTGCGTACTGCCCCGGCAAAAGAATAGGCAATAAAGAAAGCCTTCTCGCTCTGGAAAATCTGAAACGGATGCGGCAGATAAGTGGCACGCGGAACACCCGGCATGTAGCACTTGATCTCAGGGTCATTGGCCAGCCAGTTCGCTGCATTCTCATCGCGTCGGGCCAGTGCTTCAGGTTTGTAAGGAATCGTACCGCCTTCAACCACGCCGAAACTGGCGGGAACAGCGCCTACCGCACCCATCGCAACAACTTCGGGTGCCGGGACCGGGACGAAGTCGCCAGGTACCAGCTGGTAAGCTGACTTGGGTGGTGCCGGCTCCACGTTGTCATTGGCATTCATCAGTACTTGCCAGATCCCGTTGAAATCCGGTTTTCCACTGGGCAAGCGTGGAATGTCACCGGAGGATGCCATTTCCGCTGCCGGTGATGTTGATGGCGCCTGGGTTGATTGTTGATCGGCAGGAGAACAGCCGGCGATAATTACAGCTGAGGCAATAAGCAGCCCTTTAATTTTCATAGTAAAACCCTTCTGGAGTTCAAATTCTTCTTTTTAGGCAATGCGTTATAGTTAACGCGGTAAGCGATATAAGCATCTCACCGAAACAGTGTCAAGCCAAGAACCTGGGGCTGACAATTCCGCGCCAGCAAGCTTTTCCGAACAGGAATCAGCCGCTTTTTGCGACACAAAAGGCCGATTGCTTTACAGTGGTTTCGGTTTACACGCAGCCGCATTGTCACTTAATCTGCACCTCTGCGTCCACGCTGAAACCAGTCACTTTTTGTTACAAGGAAACCTCCATGTTGAAGCAATATTCGGCCCTGCTTCTTGCCAGTCTGTTATTGTCCGGCTGTACCACGACCAATGGCCCCTCCACTGTCAACGCTATGCCCAGTGTAGCGACGCTGTCGGTGAACGGCCCATATGAAATACGCGGTTACAGTTCATTTCCAGATGTTCCCGAGTTTGGTGATGCCACCATCTATTACCCCATCGATGCCGAAGTGCCGGTCGCGGGTGTGGCAATTTCCCCTGGATTCACGCACCATCAGCGCCATGTTAACTGGTGGGGCCCAAGACTGGCTTCTCACGGTTATGCGGTCCTGGTACTGGATACCAATAACCCGAGGGATCAGCCGCCTTTGCGGGCCGACGCGCTGATGGCAGCCGTGGGCATTTTGCGTGGCGAAAACAGCCGCTCCGGTAGCCCGTTAAACGGCAAGATCGACATCAGCAAAATGGCAATCATGGGTCACTCCATGGGCGGCGGCGGTACCTTGCTGGCCGCCAATGCCAATAGCGATCAGATCAAGGCTGCCATTCCCCTGAACTCCTGGCTGCCGGATGCGGATTTCAGCCAGGTTACCGTCCCGACACTGTTTATTACCGGTGAAGCCGACACCATTGCACCGGTTGCCGACCATGCCTGGAAGCACTTTCAATCGATTCCTTCCACAACTACCACGGTCTATATGGAAATTGCCGGCGGCGACCACTTTATAGTCAATTCCGGTCGCGGCCCGGACCTGCCGACCCTCGGTCGTTATGTGATTGCCTGGCTGAAACTCTATGTAGATGAAGATGAACACTATCGTGAGTTTATCTACGGCAGCGTGCCGGTCGCTGAACGCGCGAAGTTTTCACGCTATATCACCAATCCTTGACCGAAACGAAGCAAACAACTACGCGCCTTGATGGCCATTTATGTTTCACCGTGGGTTTTCGGAATCGCAAGTCCGATGCGCGCCACGACAATGATGAAAATCAGCAGACACACGGCAGTAAGCACTGCCGCCATGAAAAATGAAACGCCGGGAAAATAAATCGCCGCAGTCTCTGCGGTAAAGGCGGCAAATAACTGGGTCATCATCACTGGTCCGAGAATGGATGTGATACTGTTCATGCTGGTCAATGCCCCCTGCAATTCACCCTGCGCATTGCGGGGAATATGGCTGGTCATGATCGACTGCAGAGCCGGGGATACAAATCCGCTGATAGACGCAATAGCCAGCCAGATATAAAGCTGCCAGCCAACCTGGGTAAATGCATAACCGCAGAACCCCAGGATCATGGCCGCCATGCCGATCAGGCCGCTGCGAAATGCACCAAAACGCGGAATAGCCCAGCGAATCAGAAACGCCTGTACCAGGATCATGAATACGCCAGCGAACCCCAATGAGTAACCAATCTGGCTTTCTGACCAGGCAAATTTTTCCATCGTGTAGTAAGTCCAGGTGCTGGGCAGGGACAGGTGCCCAAGCATATAAAGGAAGTATGCAATCGCCAGACCCAGCACCAGCGGATATTTCTTCAATTGTAAAATCGCTCCTGCAGGATTCGCTCGCCGCAGTTCGAACGGTCTTCGATCCACTTTCGCCAATGATTCTCCAAGGACGAAGTATCCATAAACCACATTGATCAGCGCCAGGGTTGCCGCCGCATAAAATGGCAATCGTTCACCGAACTCTCCAAGCAGTCCGCCAATTACCGGCCCCAGAATGAACCCACCTCCGAACGCTGCACCAACCATTCCGAATGCCTGGGCACGCTTCTCGACCGGTGTTGTATCCGTGATATAGGCATAGGCAATGGAAAAGGTAGATCCGGCAACGCCAGCGATCAGACGACCGACAAATAACCATATGATGGTTGGTGCAAAAGCCATCAACAGGTAATCCAGGCCGAGGGCCAGCAACGCAAACAGCAATATCGGACGACGACCGAAGGCATCGCCCAGATTGCCCATGACCGGCGCAAAAAAGAATTGCATCAGCGCAAAACTGAACATCAGCCAGCCGCCAAGCCGCGCAGCACCTTCCAGGTCGGTGCCGGTAAGTCCGATGATCAGTTTTGGCAATACCGGCAGGATGATGCCAAACCCGATGGCGTCAATCAGTACTACGAGGATGATAAATACCAGGGCGCGGCTTTTTGTTCCGGCCTTACCGTCGGTTCCGGCTCCGGTTTCCATTCCTGATGTCATGGTTTTTCGCATCCCTTCAAATGCAAAGAGCCCCGACCCGCAGCGGGTCAGGGCCCTTTGTTCAGGCTGGCGTCAAGCAAACGCCTGTGGCGGATTGCTAACCCGATTTACGACCGGTAAACGTCCCGAATTCCTGTCCCTGCACGATTACCGCACCGGCAAGCGTTCCATCTTCTTTCATCGTGCCTTTGTAGGTCAGAGATCCGCCCAGTGCTTCACTGTTGAAAGAAAATTCAAAATCATTGCCGTTATAGGTGCCGGTTACCGGTCCGTTGGCCAGTTGCCCGGAATAGGTGCCGGTCAGCTTGCCTTCTGCTTCCTGGTTCATGGTGACAGAAGCGTTACCACTGCCCAATTCGCCAAGCGTTACACTGAAAGTCCAGCTGCCGGAAACGTCGGCACTGGCCAGTGGCGCCAGCAGGACAATAATCACTAACATCGTCAATCGTTGGATACAGAGTTTTAAATTCATATCATTCCCCCTTAAACATGCCCACGAAAATGCGGGCTAAGTTATCACAACTTTGCGCTGTTGCAAGCGGCATTTTATGAAGTGATGGAGCGCCAGTTATTGACCAGATGGTCGGCTGAACGCCAGGCCAGAGCCTGAACTGTAAGCGTCGGGTTGCGGGCGCCGCTGGTGCCCATGACTGAACCTCCCAGTACGCCCAGATTCTGCGCCTCATGAGAGAAGCCCCAGCGATCGACCACATTGCTGGCAGAATCATCTCCCATGCGCGTTCCGCCGTAAGCATGGGTTGATGCTCCCATCAGGCTTCCAAGCCCGCTGCGGCTGACCTGAATAGCACCCGCCTCCAGATACCATTGCTCCATCTTTTCCTGGGCGAATGCTGCGACCTTCAGTTCGTTTTCGCCATAGCGGCCGGTAATTCTTGTCACCGGAAACCCCAGCGGATCCTTGACCACCGGATCCAGGTCCAGATAGTTGAAGGTATAGGGCAAGGTGGTTTTTTGCAGATAGGCGCTGTTGCTCCGATCAGCATTCTCCATAATGAACTTCTTCCACTCCGAGCCCCAGTTGGGTGCCATGCCGAAGGTGCCCATTCGCGCAGCACCCATAGGACGACGGTCAGTGTGTACCCACAGGTTCGCGCCACCGATAAAATCCATGCTGCCATGATCAAAGTTGTCATCCGCCCATTCATCCACGCCGACACCCTGGGCCGGCAGCCCATACCAGTTGTGCAAATCACGGGGAAACAATGCGGTGACCGGCGCACCCTGATGATGACTGAAGTAATGCCGGCCCACCTGACCACTGTT
>JBBDXV010000120.1:0-1084 GCA_040902165.1 Pseudohongiellaceae bacterium | reverse complement strand
TGGAGGCTGGGGTCGGAATCGAACCGGCGTAAACGGAGTTGCAGTCCGCGGCATGGCCACTCTGCCACCCAGCCTTTGTTGCTTGTTTCTTCAATCAATACTTCAGCCCAGGTCGTGATTCAATGACCTGTAGTGTAACCATTAATCCGGGACCTGTTACTGAAGATGATTTCGCGAATTTGGAGCGGGAAACGAGATTCGAACTCGCGACCCCGACCTTGGCAAGGTCGTGCTCTACCAGCTGAGCTATTCCCGCTTGTACACCAGATTTCAAGAGGCGGTTATTCTAACCAGTAAGCCTTTGAAGTCAAGAAACTTAAGGGTTTGCAACGACCTATCCACCCTGTTTTGAGCCTGGCCCAAGGTGAGTCCACGCCGCAGAGAAATACTGGATCATGGAGGACAGACTCAACGCTGCGGCGATGTAAATAAAGACATAACCAGCCTGCCAGAACGGAGCAAACCCTTCAGGGTCACTGGCCAAAAGAATAATTATCGCAATCATTTGTACCGTGGTCTTTACCTTGCCGGCAAATGCCACCGCCACCACCGCCCTTTTCCCCTGATTTGCCATCCACTCCCGTAAGGCCGACACCAGGATCTCGCGCCCGATAATCAGCGCTACCGGCACTACAAACCAGATCGAGTTATAACTTTCCACCAATAGCACCAGCACCAGAGCGACAAGCAACTTGTCGGCGACTGGATCCAGGAAGGCACCGAACTCGGAAGTCTGATTTAGACGGCGGGCCAGATAACCATCCAGCCAATCGGAAAAACTGGCAATACCAAAGATCGCAGCGGCCCAAAGGGTATGCCATGGGAATTCGGTGGAATACACCAGCATGACCACGGGTATCAAGGCAATACGGCCAAAAGTTACAGCATTAGCCCAGTTCATTTTTATAATCATTCCAGTAAGTTGTATTCTGAATGTGATATTGGTTCTTGGGTAGCAGTCGTTTCCGCTGCTGGATTTGTCGGCCACCGGCTGCGTATCTGAAACCCGGGTTTTCCGGTTTTACTCATGATGTAAATGTGCATAGATAAGTTCGGCCAGCTTTCGATTGATTCCATTGACTTT
>JBBDXV010000119.1:0-1085 GCA_040902165.1 Pseudohongiellaceae bacterium | reverse complement strand
GTATATTGCTGCCCAAAAACCAGTTCCGGGAAAAGCGCATTTTTCATGCCTTCCGGCTTGCACGCTTCAAACATTACGGCATGTTTTTCCTGCTGCGGTCACCAGCCTTGCTGGCTGCGGTCATCGTCTATACGACAGCGCTGGGATTCTTTGGCGTCGAAGCGTCCTATCTGGCCCTGCTCGGTTATCTGCCGGTGATCTTTTTCGCCGCTACTGTGCCGACACCGATGCGGGCGGCAGCCATTACTTTCTGGGTCATCCTGTTTCCGGAAAATGAAGGCCCGATGGCAGCCTTTGGCTTTGTGCAGCATAACTTCTTTATTCTGTTCAACGCGCTGATCGGCGTGATCTTCTGGCGCCGCGCGCAGCGCGAATTGTTTGGCTGATGGCAAACCTGCTTACCGGCATCCGGCTGCTGTTGATATTCCCGCTCACCTGGGAATTTGCCAGGCCGGGATTCATGTCGCCCTGGCTGCTGCTTCTGTTGCTCGGTGTCGCGATAGCGACTGATTATTTCGACGGTGTCGTTGCACGCCGGACCAACACGGCCTCGGCTGCTGGTCAGTTGTTTGATCACAGCACAGATTTTCTTCTGGTTACCTCAGGACTGGCAGGACTCGCCTGGGCCGGTCTCATCACACCCATTCTCCCACCGCTGATCGTTATTGCATTCAGTCAGTACGTGCTGGATTCGCATTTTCTCTATCGACAGAAAAACTTGCGCATGAGTTATATCGGACGTTGGAACGGGATTTTCTATTTCGTACCGCTGTGTCTGATTGCTTTTTCGCGACTTGAGTTGTTGAGTGCAGTTGCCGATTTGCTGGAAACGCTGGCACTGATAATTGCCTGGTTGCTGGTGTTGACCACCATCATTTCAATCATTGACCGGGCGATTGCGCCGCTGCGCCATAAGACTGAAAAAACCTGATCGACTCCTGATCGCCTTCTGATCGATTAAGGCATTATCTCGTCAAGCGCACGACCCAGCGCACCGGTAGGTCTGGCGATCTGCAGCATGCTAGCCAAGGTAGGAGCGATGTCATGCACCGCAGCATCGCGGTGATAATTCCCCGGTTTCACCA
>JBBDXV010000118.1:0-1085 GCA_040902165.1 Pseudohongiellaceae bacterium | reverse complement strand
TGAGCGTTTCAGCATGGCGCTGATAGTCTGCGATGCCGCGTTCATTGGCAGGCAACACCGGTACGACGATGTATTTCTGGCCGAGGGTTAGTGCGCTGTCGATTTCACCGTCAAGATTGTCGCGGATGGCTTGCAGCTGAATGTGGGCAGCGGGTGAACTTAGACCATTGTTATCCAGCATTTGCCGCACCTGCGCGGCGCTGTGTCCCATATAGCCGGCAAATTCCATTTCCTTGAATCCCAGTTCGGCGACACGGGTCAGGGTACCTGCGAAGTCCCGGCTCATTTCATTGGGCACTGTGTACAGTTGCAGGCCGACTCGTCCGACCTGCCTTGATTGTGCGGAACTGATGCTCCATGGGGCCAGGCTTGCTGCCCCCAATGCCGCGGTGGTTTTCAGGAATTGACGCCGATCTTGCTGACCTGTTGGTTTGTTCACTGTTGGTTACCTGTTAGTTCTGTTACATGTAAATCCCGGATAGTGATAACTCTGGCTGTTGAGTTATCAGATATCACAAATCGCAACTGCCTGTGCCAGAGAAGCAATCCGCTCGGCATTGCTTCTGTCTCCACCTGTACCGTCCACATTAACTGTGAGTCGTGGAATAAATTCCTGAGCCACATAACCGTCGAAACCGGTTGCATAAATGGCGCGCATGATCGCTGGATAGTGTAGCTCCTGCGTATCATCAATCTCATTGCGCCCCGGTACGCCAGCGGTATGGTAGTGACCAAACCAGCCGTGATGATCCCGAATGGTTCGAATCACATCACCTTCCTGCACCTGCATGTGATAAATATCGTAGAGTAATTTGAAGTTGGGTGAACCTATTCGTTCGCAAAGTGCGATTCCCCATGCCGAGCTGTCGCACATATAATCGGGATGATTAATCTTGCTGTTGAATAACTCCATCTGCACGACAATGCCATTGCGCTCAGCGAGACCCATGATCTGTTGCAGACCTCGGGCGCAATTCTCCAGGCCGGTTTCATCATCCATGCCATTGCGATTGCCACTGAAACAAATCAAATTCCTGTAACCGGCCTGCACCATCAGCTCGATGTGGTTGCTGTAATTCTGGATC
>JBBDXV010000117.1:5704-6851 GCA_040902165.1 Pseudohongiellaceae bacterium | reverse complement strand
CGGACTCTATCTTCCACAGACCGTAGAATGGTGGTGTGAAGACAATACCACAGCGGACGATGCAGACGAGCCAGGTTTGAATCCAGAAAATGAACGCCGCAGCGGAAACGGCGGTGCACTATGAGTGACCCGCGCAATCTTATCATTGGCTTTGACGGTACCTGGAACGAACCTCAACTCAACAACGGTGAGGAAGTCGACACCAATGTCACCAAGTTTCTGCATGCCCTTAAAAGTCTCAATGGCAGACAGCGTACCCATTATCAGAAGGGCGTCGGCACCAGAGCCTGGGAGGCGTTGCCCGGCGGCATCTATGGATACGGCCTGGAAAAGCGGATTCAGGGCGGATACCGGTTTCTGTGCAACCGCTTTCGTGATGCGAACTGGAAACCCGCGCAAAACCACATCTTCGTCATCGGTTTCAGTCGAGGCGCTTATTCCGCCAGACGCTTTGCCGCCTTGGTTAATTTCTGCGGCATACCAAAAGACCCTGATGATACCGAGCTTGGTTGGCAGGTATTCAACCAGCGAGATGCTGATACAGCCAAATCCCTGAAAGCAAAGAAACGCTTTTTTGATGCACCGATCGAAATGGTCGGTGTATGGGATACCGTGAAAGCAACCAACGATGCGGACTTTCATGATCACGTTCTGCCGGCCAATGTGCAGGCTGGATATCAGGCGATGGCAATTGACGAACAGCGCAGTTTTTTCCAGGTGCTGCGTTGGGATGATGATCCCAGAATATTGCAGTTGTGGTTCGCTGGCGTGCACTCCGATGTGGGCGGCGGTTACAGCAATCAGGGTCTATCGGATACGACGCTGAACTGGATGATCTATCGCGCGCTGGGACATGGCCTTGAATTCAAACAAACCTATGTGGATGAGAATGTAAAACCCAAGCCTGCGGGCATACTGCACAATTCCTACAAGGGCATCTGGGTTCCATTGGGCAAAGTCGAGCGCAAAATTCTGGCATCTGATCTTGTTCATGAATCGGTCAAGGAACGACTTGAGAAAGTTGCGACTTACGCTCCGAAGAATCTGCCAACCAACCCGCATTACTGGTCGCCGGCCTAGATCAGCAGTCTCAGACCGTTTTTCAGTAGGGTCGGAGGTGGGTTTCAGTAGGGTCGGAGGTGAAACC
>JBBDXV010000117.1:0-5694 GCA_040902165.1 Pseudohongiellaceae bacterium | reverse complement strand
CCACCTCCGACCCCACTGAAACCCACCTCCGACCCTACTGAAACCTACCTCCGACCCCACTGAAACCCACCTCCGACCCTACTGAAAATTAGGTGGCGGATGGCGGTGTGAGTAGAATGCGGCAATGGAGACCATTCGCGTTTTTACTGTAGGCGGCACTATCGACAAGATCTACTTTGATGCCAACAGCAGCTACGAAGTAGGCCCACCGAATATCGCCAGGATTCTGGTCGACCTGCAGCTGAATCCGCAATTTGAAGTCACTTCGCTGATGCAGAAAGATAGCCTGGACATGACCGATTCAGATCGCGCGCTGATTCGTGCGCAAGTCAGCAGCGCAGCGGAAACGCGCATTCTGATCACCCACGGTACCGACACCATGGTGGAAACCGCGAAAGCACTGATGGCAGGCGCGGTAAACCAGGGCAAGACCGTCGTGTTAACCGGTGCACTCAGTCCGGCACTGTTTAAAAACTCGGATGCGATGTTTAATATCGGCGGCGCGGTCATCGCAGTGCAGACATTGCCACCCGGCTGTTATATCGCGATGAATGGTCAGGTGTTTACGGCCGATAAAGTCAGGAAGGATTCTGCCGCCAACCGCTTTGTTGCATACCAGACAGATACGAACAGTCAGATGTAGCCTTTGGTGTCGTAAGGTTCTTTCGGAAATTGAATGACCCCTTACATAATTACGAGAAAACTGCGTGCTGCTTGATACTCCAACCATCCTGATCAATCTGGTGCTCGTCAATATCATGAGCGCCACGGCAATCTTTTGGGCCTGGATAGAACATCCGACGGTCGGGCAAAGGAAATGGTCTCTTTCGATGATCGTCGAAAGCCTGGGCTTGATGTTGGTCGCCGCCCAAAATACGTTGCCGGTCGCAATTGCGATCATTGGCGGATATACCTGTCTGTCCGGGGCCTTCGTTTTCCGCTACCTGTCGCTGAGCGAGTTTTTTGAACGTCGTGCGCATCTGGTCTGGGTGGTTCTGCCGCTAATGGTGAGTGTCGCAGTGACGGGCATTTTTCTGAACCAGCCCGACGTGCGCATCCCGGCAATCAACTTGATCATCTGTGTACAGTCGGCTTTGTTGTTGTACATCGCTTCCACGAGCACCCTGCCGGGCGTCAACTATTCGCGCATGATGCTGATCGTCTACGCCGTCGCCGCCAGTGCCATTTTCCTGTTCCGCGGCATTGCTGAACTCGCTGCGGACAGCGCCCGTGTCAGCGTGATGGAAAACAGCCTGGTGAACAGCGTCACGTTCACGATGCTTTTGCTGCTGGTCGTGTTGTCGTCATTTTCCATTCTGTTGATCCTGCGGGAGAAGCTTGATGCGGAAAACCAGAAACTGGCGACACTTGACCCCTTGACCAACATCTGCAACCGCCGCGCCTTGATTGAGCTAACTGAGCGGGAACTATTGCGCAGTTATCGCACCAATCGCTGGCCCTGCCTGTTGATGCTGGATATTGACCATTTCAAGGAGGTCAATGACCAGCACGGACATCTCGTCGGCGATCAGGTGCTGGTCGAACTCGCAAATCTGATCAAGGAACAGTTGCGTGATCTGGACGTGGTGGGTCGTTATGGCGGTGAGGAATTCTGCATCCTGTTGGCCGAGACTGACGAGAACGGCGGCCTGGTGAGTGCCGAGCGCCTGCGGGAAGCAATCGAGAAATTGGTGGTTACCACAGACGAGACTTCCGTTACGATCACCGCCAGCATCGGGTTGGCTTTCGCACATTCCGGCGATACGCTTGATCAACTACTGGCGCGCGCTGATACAGCGCTTTATCAAGCCAAGACCCAGGGTCGCAACAGCGTCGTAATAGCCACAGTCTGAAAACAAACTATTCGCCGTCAGTGAGGAAGTGTTTTTGCAACTGGACTTCGTAACACTTGTCATTGCCGCGATTCTGATAAATCTGGTCAGTGCCACCGTTATCTTCTGGTCATGGTTCAACCGCCCCTCTGTCGGCGAGCGGAAGTGGGCGATCGGACTGTTGGTGGAAAGCCTGGGCTTCGCATTGATTCTGACCCAACCCGTTCTGACACCGGTGGTTTCAGTAATCCTGCCCAATGTGTTGCTGGTCATCGGCTTCACGTTTCGCTATCTGTCCGTGTGCGAATTCTTCGAGCGAAAACCCAGCCATTTCTGGCGCCTGGCACCGACCGCGGTGACCCTGGTTTGTTTTATCCTGCTCCTAGACAGCCTGCACTGGCGTATTGTTACCGCGTACGCAGTTGAGTTGACACAGAGTCTGGCGATGATCTGGATCATCATGAGCGGCGCGATTCCGGGCGCCGTTCAGTCCCTCAAGCTGATGCGGGTCTACGGCGGCCTGATCGTGGTCATTTTTCTGTTCCGCCTGGTGAACGAACTGGCCAACCCCACTGCCGGTGACCTGATCATTGCGAGCGATGAGACCTATGGCTTTGCCGTCCTGGTGTTATTGTCGGTTTCCCTGCTTTCCTCATTTGCGGTATTGCTCGTCCTGCGGGAAAAGCTGGATGCGGAAAATCAGAAACTGGCCACGCTCGATCCTTTGACCAATATCAGTAACCGCCGCGCCCTGATTAATCTGGTTGAGCGGGAACTGTTGCGCAGCTATCGCACCAATCGCTGGCCCTGCCTGTTGATGCTTGATATCGATCATTTCAAACAGATCAATGACAATCACGGGCATCTTGTCGGCGACCAGGTATTGGTAGAACTCGCCGCACTGATTACGGAACAGCTGCGCGATCTGGATGTGGTGGGTCGCTATGGCGGTGAGGAGTTCTGCATCCTGTTGGCGGAAACTGATGAAGAGGGCGGCCTGATAAGCGCTGAACGTCTGCGCGAAGCTATCGGAAAAATGGTGGTTACCCAGGGCGATGTTTCGGTGTCCATTACCGCAAGTATCGGATTGGCCTTTTCCCACTCCGGTGACACGCTGGATCAGCTGCTGGCTCGGGCGGACACTGCCCTGTACCAGGCCAAAGCCGAAGGACGCAATGCGGTGGTGGTGGCCGGTGCTTGAAGTTCGGCCGGTAAAAGCGTAATTTCCCCCTCATCCTGGCTGCTGCCGGTCAATATCAAGTACTCTTCCTGAGTATCCCAAGTAAAAGAAATAACGGAGTTTTATATGAATCGATCCCCTGCCTTTTCCCTGCGTCTCAGCATTGCGACGGCTGCCTTGCTGCTGACACCGGCCTTGCTGGCCCAGAACAATGACCTGCCCCGTACTGAATGGGGTCACCCGGATTTCCAGGGTACTTTTACCTTTCGCACCATTACCCCGCTGAATCGTCCGACGGAACTGGCGGCCAAGGAAGTGCTGACTGAGGAAGAAGCCGCAGAGTGGGAGGCCTACGAGAACCGTCGCCAGAACCGCGATCTGATCGTGGATTCCATCGGTGGCGCCGGTTATCCGCCGGGTGTGATTTCCTATAACGAATTCTGGTACGAGCGCGGGACTGCCTCGGTTTATGATCGTCGTACCTCGCTGGTCTATGACCCGCCCAATGGCCGTGTACCCTCAGTCAATGCGGCAGGACGGGATCGCCGGGCCGAACGTCAGGAAATTTTGTTTAATAGTGCCGGCCCCGAAGGTCGCACGACGGTGGACCGTTGCCTAACCGGATTCGTTGGCGGGCCACCCATGGTTCCTGGTTCCTACAATAACAATATGCAGATCGTGCAGACCCGGGATCACATTATGATTCTCAATGAAATGGTGCACTCGGCACGTATCATCCGTCTTAACGATGAGCACAATACCAAACAACTCAAATGGGAAGGTGATTCGGTCGCACACTGGGAGGGCGACACCCTGGTGATCGACACGCAACATTTCTATTACGACTACAATATTCAGGGCATGTCTGGGCAGGCACACATCGTAGAGCGCTTCAACTGGGTCGATGAAAATACCCTGGAATATGACTTCACCGTCGAAGACCCGCTGAGCTGGGATCAATCCTGGTCTGCCAAACTCCCGCTGCATCGCTCCGACGAACCGGTCTTTGAATACGCCTGTCACGAGGGCAATCATGGACTGGCCGGCATCCTGGCCGGTTGGCGTCGCTATGAGTCCATGGGCATGAACGGCGACGGCACGCCACTGGGCACTAACGCCGCCGGCGGTCGTGATACCAGCCGCGAGTAAATCGCTACCTCACAAACTATGAAAAGCGTCTTCAACAGGGAGGCCAACGAGCTCCTGTTGGAGCGCGTTGTGGAAAGCGTACCTATCCGGGTTTTCTGGAAGGACCGCGATTCCCGCTATCTCGGCTGTAATTCCCTGTTTGCCAAAGATGCCGGCTGCGACCATCCCGATAAGTTGATCGGCAAGACAGATTTCGATCTGCCCTGGCGTGATCAGGCCGAGCTCTATCGCGCCGATGACCAGAAGGTGATGGATGCCGGTATTTCTATCACGGACCTCATCGAACCTCAGACCACCCTGGATGGACAAACGATCTGGCTGCGCACTTCCAAAGTGCCGCTGCGTGACCCTGCCGGTAAGGTCACCGGCATTCTGGGCATTTACGACGACATCACCGAGCGCAAGCTGGCCGAAGAACAGCAACGGGAAACCGACGAGCGCTACCACCAGATCCATGACAAGACCAGTGACATCATTTACTTCGTCAACACAGACGGCACCATTGATTCCCTGAATCCGGCGTTTGAGCGGCTGACCGGCTGGAAAGCGGAAGACTGGGTGGGAAAACCGTTTTCCGGAATCCTGCACGAGGACGATCTGGCAAAGGCCTTTGACAGTTTCAAGCAGACCCTCTCTGGTGTCGCGGTGACCAGTTTGATACTGCGGATAAAGACCAAAGCCGGTGACTACCTCGGCGTTGATGCGAATGCCACACTACTCGACGACAAGCTGATCATGGGCATCGCCAGGGATGTCAGAGTACGCCTGCTGGCAGAAGAAGAAGTCTACCGGCTCGCGACTATCGATGGTCTCACCGGCCTGCTGAATCGTCGCGCCTTTACCGAAGTATTGCAGCGCGAGATTGAACAAACCGCACGCTATGAACAGCCGCTGTGTCTGGCCATGTACGACCTGGATCACTTCAAGCGCGTTAACGACAGCTTTGGCCACGACGTTGGCGACAAGGTATTGCAAACCGTCTCCACCATCGTTTCTGCCCATATTCGCAACACCGATATTTGTGCCCGCTGGGGCGGAGAAGAGTTCATGGTGTTGATGCCTCACACCCCGCTCGACGTGGCACGGCAGGTCATGGAGCGGCTGCGTGACCTCACTGCCGAACACCGGCATGTCCCTGCGGGCCAGGTCACTGTCAGCTTCGGTCTTACGCAATTGCAGTCCGGTGAAGAGTTGGAAGTGTTGTTGAAAAGAGTCGACGATGCCCTGTATAAAGCCAAGAACACCGGTCGCAATCGCGTTGAAGCGCTCTGATTCCCCTGTATTCATTATCACAAAGGAGTTTTTCATTATCATGAAGTCAGTCTGTTATCCCCTTAAATCAGGTCTCACCCTTTCCCTTCTTGCCGGCCTTGCTTTGTCTGCCAGTGCCCAGGAATTCCAGGCCGGTCAACCCATTGGTTCCGCCAACGAAGCCGGTGTTTATGTGCCGATGTCGTCCAACGTCAAGGTCTATGGCAGTTTTCATTTTTCTGAAAGCTGCACTTTTGATCCGCAGAAGAACCTGATCCTGGC
>JBBDXV010000116.1:0-1087 GCA_040902165.1 Pseudohongiellaceae bacterium | reverse complement strand
CCATCGCTGTTCAGATCAGTAAATGCATTCTCGGCGGTCCTGGCATAGTCCATTCTTGCGCACACGACTCGCAAGGTGCCCGGCACCAATAGCTCAGGGTGACAGCGCAATTCAGCGTGCCTGGACATGTATTCCATTTCACCGTGGAAATTGCGCTGCAGCCATTCCTCAAGATGGGGCCGATACGACGTCAGATCGATATCGGTAATGCCAATTTGCTGAAAGCCGATTTCCTTCCCCCAATTTTTGATATCAGCGGCGAGGTTGAGGAAATCAAGCTGGAGCATGGCAGATTGTCATAGGCGGCGCAGGATATCTGCAGCCTTTTCCAGGGTTGCATCATCCTTGCAGAAGCAAAAGCGGATGATGCGGGTTCCAGGTGGATTCGCATAGAAGGGTGTGAGCGGAATCGCGGCAACCCCTTTTTCTCTGGTCATCCAATTAACGAAACTGACATCATCCAACTGACTTATTTCGCTATAGTCAGCCAATTGAAAATAGGTTCCCTTTGAAGGTTTGAATTGAAACCGGGATTCAGCGAGCAAGCGACAGAAGGTGTCGCGCTTGTTCTGATAGAACGCAGGCAAGTCGGTTGCATGCTCAGGGCACAGGGCCATGAAATCAGCAATTCCGTATTGCACAAAGCTGTTGGTGGTGAAAGTAACGAATTGGTGGACTTTGCGAAACTCGGTGGTTAGCGCTGCAGGGGCAATACAGTAGGCGACCTTCCAGCCGGTGGCGTGGTAGGTTTTCCCGAACGAAAACACCGCAAAACTCCGTTGCCGCAGAGTCTCGTGAGAAAGAACGCTGCAATGACTGGCGCCGTCGTAGACCATGTGCTCGTAGACTTCGTCTGACAGGACATATATCTCCCGGTCACCAATTGCATCAGCGAGTTGATCCAGATCGTTGCTGCCCAACACGGCACCACAGGGATTATGGGGTGAATTGATGATAATCATCCTGGTCCTGGCAGTAATTGCATCCCGCACCCTTTGCCAGTCCACCCGGTAATCAGGCAAGCGCAGTGGTAAATGGATCGGTATCGCGCCAGCCAGCTCAATGGCAGGAACATAGGAATCATAGG
>JBBDXV010000115.1:0-1088 GCA_040902165.1 Pseudohongiellaceae bacterium | reverse complement strand
CGTCGTAACGGTGTCCCTGGTCAAGTTCAGGTTCGAGATTCTCCTCACGAAACGGTACCCTGCGCTCGAATACGCCAAGCAACGGCTCAAGCCAGCGGTACAGAAAATGGGAATAGGTGATCATATACACTGACAGAGTGATTGTAATCATTCCAACCAGGGTCACCAGACCGAGAGAGGCAGTCGTTACATGGCCCAGTGTCACACCCATGGTGACAAAGATCAGCGAAAACTCGCTGATCTGGGCTACCGTCAGCCCGGCCAGAAAGCCGGTGCGTTTGCGATAGCCCATAAAGCCCATGATGATCATTACGATCAGCGGATTTCCGACCAGCACAAACAAGGAAAATATCAGCGCCGGAAAAACCTGCTCGCCGAGCAAGGTCAGGTCCAACTGGGTTCCCAGCGCGATAAAGAAAAACAGCAATAAAAAGTCGCGCAGTGAGGCCAGGCGCGCCACAATCGCTTCGCGAAACGGTGTGGAGGCAAGCGAGATCCCGGCCAGCAGGCCGCCGAGTTCCTTGCTGAAACCAAGCATGCTACCGGCTGTGGCCAGCAATGCCGCCCAGCTGATCGCGAAGATCACCAGTAACTCGGGGGAATGGGCAATGCGCCGGACCAGAGGCGTTGCCAGATAGCGGATGAAAAGGCTGATGAATAGCAGGGTAGCAGCGCCGTTCAGCGCGATGCGCAGTATCCGGCCCAGCGCATCACCTTCCTCGGCGTTCTGGCCGCCGATGCCGAGCGAAGCCAGGATCATCATCGCCAATACCACGACCAGGTCCTGCACAATCAAAAAGCCAACGGCGATACGCCCATGCAGGGAATCCACTTCCCGTTGATCGGAAAGCAGCTTGACGATGATGATCGTGCTGGAAAAAGTCAGCGCGACGGCAACATACAAGGCGCTGACAGTATCCATCCCAAGCAGGATTGCTATAAGAAAACCAAACACTGAGGTAAATGCGACCTGACCAAGACCGGTGGCCAGCGCCACGGGTCCCAAGGTGCGAATCAATTGCAGATCCAGCTTCAGACCGACGAGGAACAGCAGCACGGCGATACCGAGCTCGGCCATCAGATCGACA
>JBBDXV010000114.1:0-6864 GCA_040902165.1 Pseudohongiellaceae bacterium | reverse complement strand
TACCACCTCAGCAAGCACCCACCTCTATTGCTTAATCTGATTTTTAAAGAACAAGACCCTCTGCCTTCACGACAAGGAGCGCGGTATTATACAGACCAAAACCCAGCATACAAGTGATTTCTAAAGCCAAAACCGAATACCAGATGGCCGGCTTTTAACCCGCGTATTACGCTGCCTGTAGGCCAAGTAGAGATGTGATTACCGGGTACGTAAAACGTGCAATAAACGGTATCCGAGCAAGAGCGCAACCAGAAACCCGTAAAGCAAAGCGTCCCGAAAGTCCGACCGGACAATCCAGACCAGATGAACAATTGCAAATACTGCTGCCAGGTAAATAAACCGATGCAGTCGGATCCAATTTCGACCGAGCTTTTTTACCATTACCTTTGGCGACGTAATCCCCAGTACCGCAAGGATCAGGTAAGCAGAAAACCCAACCGTAATATACGGCCGCTCCAGTACATCTTCGTAAATTGATTCCCAGCGGAACTCAAGCAAAAACATCAAATAAATAAAAAAGTGCCATGACGCATAGTAAAGCGTAAATAATCCAATCATGCGACGATATCTAGCCAGGACACTGAAACCGGTAATACGTCGCGCCGGAGTAATTGCAAGAGTCAGGATAAGAAACCGAAGTGCCCACCCACCGGTTAGCAGAGACAGCTCCTTCACCGGGTCCGGTCCCAGATTGTTCTGCCAAACATTTACCAGAATTACAAAAAACGGCACCAGACACAGACAAAAAACCAGGATTTTAAGTACCGCCTGTACACTCTTGTTATGCAACGAACCTGACACAGATGTTAGTAATATCTGGCCAAGTCCATTCCAGAATACATAGAAGCTACCTGCTCACCATATCCATTGAACATCATGGTATCTATAACCGGTCTGCTAAAAAGGGTTTGTGGCAGGCGACGCTCTCGATCCTGTCGCCAACGGGGATGATGAACGCCGGGATTTACATTGGCGTAGAAACCATACTCACTTGGCTGTAAATCATTCCAACTTGTGCGAGGCTGGGTGTCGGTAAAATTAATCTTCACAATGGATTTGATGCTCTTGAATCCGTATTTCCAGGGAACCACCAGGCGCATTGGCGCGCCATTTTGTGGAGGCAAATAATTTCCATACAAACCTACAGCCATAAATGTCAGCGGGTTCATCGCCTCATCCATGCGCAATCCTTCCTGATACGGCCATCGAATTATGGCAAATCTGGATCGAATACCAGGCATGGAGTCCGGATCCACCAATGTCTGAAATTCAACAAATCTTGCATTCGATGTAGGCTCAAACCGCTTGAGCAAATCTGCCAATGGAAATCCAATCCAGGGAATAACCATTGACCATGCCTCAACACAACGTAGTCGGTAGATTCGCTCTTCGAGCGCATGGGGTTTCAGAATGTCTTCCAGATTATAGACTCCGGGTCTGGAACACTCACCGGAAATCTCCAGCGACCAAGGGTCAACCCTCAACTCACCCGAATTATTGCCAGGGTCCGCCTTGTCCATACCGAACTCATAAAAATTGTTATAACGAGTTACATCGTCATACGGCGTAAGAGTCTCGCCAGTAAAATAGGGTCCGCTGTCAGGCGCCGGCCTGATGCTTGCGAACTTTTCTTCCCACCATGGCGTGGGCGGCGAACGGCGCATACCAGCAGGCGCTCTTGCCTTTAGAAGATCACTCTGCTGAGCAAATGCGGTAAACGGTAAACCTCCGGCAATCGCTCCACCGACTAGAAGACCAGCAGTCTGATTTAAAAACTTGCGGCGCTCGTTAAAGACGCTTTCGGGGGTTATTTCAGCTGGTTTAATATCGGAAGGCTTCTTGATCAACATATTGATTCCCCGTTCAGTTATGACAATTGACGCACGTTTTATATCAAGACACCATTTTGTCCCGATCTCTTTCCTGTCTGGCCCAAACTAAGTTGCACGAGTCTTCTCTGCATGTTTCTTGAACTGGGTTCGATACACCCAGATTGCAGGACCACTTACCGCATAAACAACACACATCAAAAGCAATACTTCGTGTGGGTTCTGGGCAATTAACACTAACAGAACCATTACAAGTATGAAAACAAGGTATGGCACGGTTCCTTCAAAATGCAATTCCTTAAAGCTGAAATATTTGTAATTGGAGATCATCAATAATCCGGCAAACACTGTCAGCATCGCCATTAAAAATGCAATCAACGGTGTTACTTCAAGTTCGTGCTTGAACCCTACCCAAGTTACAAAAGTAACAAGCCCGGCAGCTAGCGGACTCTGTAGACCTACGAAAAATCGTTTATCCACCGACCCCAGCTGTACATTGAATCGCGCCAAGCGCAAAGCGGCGCAGGAGATGTAAACGAAGCTGGCTGCCCATCCGGCGCTGCCCAGAGACGATAACGCCCAACTGAATGAAATCAAGGCCGGCGCCATTCCGAAAGACACCATATCGGCAAGACTATCGAATTGCGCTCCAAACGCACTTTGAGTTCCGGTAAGACGCGCAACCCGGCCATCCAAGCCGTCAAAAATGGCAGCCATCAAGATGGCCCAGCCAGCTTCATTAAAATTACCCGTCATGCCGGCAATAATCGCGTAGAATCCGGCAAAAAGCGCCCCCAACGTGAGCAAATTCGGCAGGAGATAAATGCCCCGGCGGCGAATTTTCTTGCCGCCCTCAGAGAAGATCTCTTCGTGCTCATCTATAGGGAGGATGTTTTCTGACTGGGAGTTTTCGCTGTTATTTTCCATTCAACTTATTTCCAAATTCCGGAACACAGGCCGGATTATAACGCCAACCAGCACAGTCAGTCGCAAATTCCTGGCTTCGGGTCATTCATTACCGGGAACGAGGTCCCAAAAAGCGCGAATCAATGGATTTGAAAGTTTACGTTTTAAAACGCAGATTCCAATGGAGAACGGCTCCAGATTCGGCTTTATCGGTAATATTTCTACCTTTCTCCGGACTGGACTATTTTCAACCACCAGACGCGGGACAACACCAACACCAAACCCCAGGCTCACCATACTGACAATCGCCTCATTTCCCGCAACCTGGGCGTAAATGTCTGGTTTGATTCCCTGTTCGCGAAACCAATGGTTGACTCGGCTACGAGCCAAGCCTGTTTCGGAAAGAATCAATGGGAATTGATCCAGAGAAATCCGCGGATCTGTTTTGCCCATGGATTTAAGCCGATGGCTAATCGGACAATCTATGGCAGGCGCTATAAATACCAGCGGCGACTCACCGATCGTCTTGAACAGCAACGTGGCCGGCAGTTTGTCCGGGCGAGCGGCAATACCAATGTCCTCCTTTTCCCCAAGTATGCGCGGTATCGTAAGTGCCGTATCGCCAGTATGCAGATGAATCTCAACTTCGGGATAACCAGACCGGAATCGCTCAAGCAGATTTTCGAGAAAGTAATAACTTGCCGTAACTGAACAAAAGACGCTCAAATGTCCCTTGAGCGCAGTGGTCTGCCGTTGTACCAGGTTACAGAGTGCCTCCCAGGAGGTCAGATTGTTTAAGGCATAGTCTCTATACAATTCGCCGGCACGGGTAAGTTTCACCGTCCGGTTGTCACGCTCGAATAGACTGGCACCCACTTCCTCTTCAAGTTTCTGAATCAGACGCGAAAGTCTGGAGGGACTGACAAACATCTCGCTACTTGTTCGCGTGAAATGCAGGGAATTGCTGAGATGCAGAAATATCCGCAAGTCCTGTATCTCCATAACGGTCTTCCGGGCAATTAAAGAGTGTTGCAAATAATGCAATATCGTATTGCATATATATCATTTTACGCAATACTAAAAAACACCTAGTATCGCGCCCCAGACCTTTTATTCAATCCAAAATTAAATCGATGCATGTGATATTCCGGAGAAACCCAGATGAACTACTTTAATAGCTTGCCGTTACGTTTGCAGTTGCAGCAACTTGGAAAATGCCGGTTTATGGATCGCGCCGAGTTCACCGACGAAGCCAACAAGCTCAAGGGCAAGAAAGTTGTTATCGTTGGCTGCGGTGCACAGGGTCTCAACCAGGGCCTCAATATGAGAGACAGCGGCCTCGATATCAGTTATGCGTTACGCGACAACGCTATACAGGAGAAACGACCTTCCTGGAAAAATGCCAGCGAAAATGGATTCAAGGCAGGTACCTACGAACAGCTGATTCCGACTGCCGATCTGATATTGAATCTGACCCCTGATAAACAGCACACGTCTGTCATAAAGCAAATCATGCCGTTGATGAAACAGGGTGCTACCCTGGCCTATTCCCATGGTTTCAATATCGTGGAAGAAGGAATGCAAATCAGAAAGGATATTACGGTTGT
The DNA here is from genome assembly GCA_040902165.1 of Pseudohongiellaceae bacterium. Taxonomy (GTDB): domain Bacteria; phylum Pseudomonadota; class Gammaproteobacteria; order Pseudomonadales; family Pseudohongiellaceae; genus NORP240. The sequence continues at coordinate 2,522 of JBBDXV010000114.1, read as the reverse complement.
TATGGTTGCGCCAAAATGCCCTGGCACTGAGGTTCGCGAAGAGTACAAACGCGGTTTTGGTGTACCTACCCTGATTGCCGTTCATGCTGAAAATGATCCAAATGGCGCAGGCCTGGACATTGCCAAGGCGTATGCGGCCGCCACCGGCGGTCACCGGGCCGGGGTTCTCGAGTCGTCCTTTATCGCAGAAGTGAAGTCCGACCTGATGGGTGAGCAGACCATTCTTTGCGGTATGTTGCAGACTGGTACGCTGCTTTGTTTTGACAAGATGGTGGAAAAGGGAATTGATCCGGCTTATGCCTCAAAACTGGTACAACATGGATGGGAGGTGGTGTCCGAGGGTCTAAAACACGGTGGTATAACCAATATGATGGATCGTTTGTCCAATCCTGCAAAATTAGTAGCCGCCTCTCTGACCGATGAACTGAAAGATCTGATGGCACCGCTTTTTTTGAAGCACATGGATGATATTATCAGCGGGGAATTCTCACGCGGTATGATGGAGGACTGGGCAGATGACGACAGGAAATTGCTGACCTGGCGCGAAGCCACATCGCAAACCCGGTTTGAGAAGACCCCATCCGGTAGCATGGAAATCACGGAACAAGAATACTATGACTACGGCATACTTATGGTGGCCATGGTCAAAGCAGGTGTCGAGCTTGCGTTTGAAACCATGACTTCCAGCGGAATTATCGCAGAATCGGCATACTATGAGTCGTTGCATGAAGTTCCCTTGATTGCCAATCTCATTGGGCGCAAAAAGCTTTACGAAATGAACAAGGTAATTTCCGATACGGCTGAATACGGCTGCTATTTGTTTGCCCATGCATGCGTACCCTTGCTCAAGGATTTCATGACCAAAGTAAATACGGATGTCATCGGAAGCGGATTGAACCTGCAAGATAGCGGCGTCGATAATGCCGAGTTGATCGCCGTCAACGCCAGGATCAGGAACCATCCGATTGAAGTTGTCGGACGCAAGTTACGTTCTTATATGACGGCCATGAAAAAAGCGATCTGAAAATGAGGCCTCATTTGAAGCCTCATTTGTTTCGGTATCCGAAATTCTAGAGACTCAGAATTTTGTCTCCGCGGGAGATTCCGGAAACCCCGGTTCGGGCCAATTCAAGCACATTGCTGCTGCCAATGGCAGCAATAAAGGCATCCAGCTTGTCACTGGTGCCCGCCAGTTGAACCGTATAGACCGAAGGTGTCATATCCACGATCTGTCCGCGGAAAATATCGACCGTTCGCATGACCTCACCTCGCTGCGGGCCTGCTGCTTTAACTTTGATAAGCATCAATTCCCGTTCAATATGCGCTCCTTCTGTAAGGTCAACCAGCTTTACTACGTCAACAATCTTGTTCAGATGCTTGGTTATTTGCTCAATCTTGCGATCATCACCTACCGTGGTCAGAGTCAATCGGGACAAGGTGTGATCTTCAGTAGGAGCTACTGTCAACGATTCGATGTTGTAGTTGCGCTGCGAAAACAAGCCTACAACTCTTGACAAGGCGCCAGGTTCATTTTCCATCAGAATAGAAATGATATGTCTCATATCAGGTTCTCTCCGTTTTGCTCAAAACCATATCTTTCATGGCGCCGCCTTTGATGGCCATCGGATAAACATGCTCGTCGGGATCAACAATGACATCAACAAAAACCAGTTTGTCTTTCAGGCTGAACGCATATTCCAGTTTGTCTTTCAATTCGGACAGCTTTTCAATCTTGATACCAACATGCCCATAAGCTTCGGCAAGTTTGGCGAAATCAGGCAAGGACTCGGCATAAGTACTGTGCGAATACCGACCCCCATATTGCATATCCTGCCACTGCTTCACCATGCCCAGTGCCTTGTTGTTAAGACAGATTATCTTTATAGGTAATTTATATTGCATACAAGTTGCAAATTCCTGCAGATTCATCTGAAAACTGCCTTCGCCGGTCACACAAACAGATAATGCTTTAGGAAACGCAAATTGCACACCCATGGCCGCCGGCAGACCAAACCCCATGGTTCCCAGACCACCAGAATTGATCCAGCGCCGTGGCTTGGCAAAAGGATAATGCTGAGCTGCAAACATCTGATGTTGACCCACATCCGAGGAAATATACGCGTCTCCTTCTGTGATCTCATAGAGCGTCCGGATAACTCGTTGAGGTTTGATTGTTTCATCGACACCATCGTAAATTTTCAAACAATCCCTGGCTCGCCATTGCTCAATTTGTTTCCACCACACGGCCAGGGACTTTTTGTCGATTTTTTTGTCAGACTGCTCAATCTGATCAAGCATCTCCTGCAATACCGCCTTGACTGACCCAACGATAGGTACGTCCGCGGCGACAGTTTTGGATATGGACGCAGGATCAATATCAATATGCAGGATCTTGGCATCCGGGCAAAACTTGGTAACGTCGGAATTCGTCACGCGGTCATCAAAACGAACCCCTATCCCCAACACAACGTCACTGTAGTGCATCGCCATATTGGCTTCATAGGTACCATGCATTCCAAGCA